>NZ_JBSGXB010000122.1:0-15138 GCF_053609185.1 Streptomyces sp. NPDC054956
GGTATGCCCCCCGGGGGGGCGGGGTGGGGGGGGGGGGGGTGGGGGATCTGGGCGTTAATTCCGGATCAGGCGGGGCCCGATCCGAAAGACACGCCCTAGGCCTGCGGGGCGCGCACGCCCAGGTCCTGCTTGGCCTCGATCGCCCGCTGGAGCGCGGTCAACGCCCGCCCGGCCACCGGGAGGCCGGTACGGCCGGCGAGGACGGCGCTGAAGAGCAGCGGTGTGATCACCGCGCCGCTGCCGTGCACCTTGCCCAGATGGCTGACCACGGCGTCCAGGTGCGTCGCGGCCGGTTCCGGGTCGCCGTCCCGCAACGCCCGTACGGCGCGCGCCTGCAGGGCGACGGTGTACTCCGCCCAGGCCTCGGGGGGCGGAACGGCCACCTCGTCGAGCGAGGACCCGCCCCGCGCGCCGCCGGACCGTCCTTCGCCGGACGCCTCCCGGGCCAGCTCGGCCTGGAGGCGGGACAGCGAGGCCTGGCGGGTCATGCCGAGGGCGGCGCAGCGATCGCCCTGGGCGGTCCACCAGTCGGCCGCGGTACCCCAGTCGCCGGACCGGGCCGCCAGGACGGCGCGCCAGCCCGCGATGGTCGCGGCCCCGGTGCCCTGGCCCAGATCGCGCAGCACCTCCTGGGCCTCGTCCATCGCGGAGTCGGCCGCCGCCCGGTCGCCGGACATGTGGCGCACCAGCGCCAGCGCGACGCCGGTGGCCGAACTCAGCAGCCGGGAACCGGCGACCTCGTGGTGCAGGCGCTCGCAGTCGGCGAGTGCGGCGGGGACCGGGGTGTCGCCGTTGACCAGGGCCATCGCCAGGTTGGCGTAGACCTCGGTGAGGCCCAGGCAGGTCCCGGCGCCGTCGGCCGACCGCAGCGCGGAGCGCAGCGCCCGCTCGGCGGCGGGGTGGTCGCCCGCCCGCAGGGACTGGAGCCCGGCGTACAGGTGGGCCCCGACCCGGGCCTCGGGCTCCGGGGAGGCGACCGCGGCGAGGTAGTGCGGATCGTCCGGGACGGCCGGCGCGTCGCCGGTCAGATAGGTGCGGGAGTACAGCGAGTTGAGGCGGGCGTGGATCCGGGCGGCCGGGGCGGCCCGGTCCGGGGCCGACAGCACGCGCTCGACGCGTTCGAGGGCGGCCTGCGGCATTCCCTGAGTGCCGAGGGCGTACGCCTCCAGGACGTCCAGGTCGTGGCCCTGCGGGTGGTTCGTCTCCGCCAGCGCACGGGCGCGTCCGGTGAGCGCGAGTACCAGTTCGGGCCGCCCACGGGAGAGGGCGAAGCGGGCGGCGACTCCGAAGGCGCTCACGGCGGACTCGGCGGCCCGGGCCGTCCGGTCGGAGCCGGGCTCCACCCCGCGCAGCGCGCTGTGCGCCGCCTCCCAGTGCCCGGCCAGCAACTCGGCGACGGCGGGGCGCCGTTCGGCCACCGGTTCCAGGGAGCGCGCGAGCCTGGCGTGCACGTCGGCGGTCTCGGAGAGCGTCAGCCGACGCAGTGCCACCTCGGCCACGACCGGAAAGGCCGGGGCCAGGCGGCCCTTGTGGGCGTCGGCGGACTCCACCAGCCCGGCTTCGAGGAGACAGGCCGCGGCCGCGGCGACGCTGTCGGGGTCGATCAGGGCGCCCAGGTCCTCCAGGGACAGGTCCCGGCCGGCGGCGGCGAGCAGCGTCAGGAGTTCCCGCGAGTCGGTGTCCAACTGGTCCAGCCGGGCGCCGAGCGCGGCGTGCGCGCTGGGCGGCGCCCAGTCGTCGCCGGGCTGGGCGAAGCGGCTCAGGACCACCATCTGTTCGATGTAGCGGGGGATGCCGCCGGCCCGTGAGGCGATCTCCTCGGCGGCGGAGCCGGTGGCGAGGAGGGCGGCAGGGGCCGGGTCGTGTCCGGGGGCCCCGTTGCCGGTGGACCGCGAGCGGTCGGCGGCGCTCGGGTCCTGCTGCGCGGTGAGCAGCCGGTGGGCCAGCCGCCGCGCGTCGGGCCGTCCCAGGGGCGGCACGGTGAGCCGGTGGTCCTCCCGGCCGGCCAGCTCCTCGGGGGCGGAGACCCCGACCAGCAGCACCACGACGGGGCGCCCCGGTGCGGCGGTCAGCTCCTCGAGCAGATCGGCCAGTGCTCCTGGGGTCCACTCGCTGTGCTCGACCACCAGGAGCAGGGGCCGCGCGCCCCGCAGGCGGTCCAGCGCCGCGGTGAGCGCACGGCCCAGCTCGCCGCGGTCCTGGGCCAGGGCCTGCTCGGCGCGGGTGGAGGCGCCGGTCAGCTGCACCGTCGTGTCCACCCTGTCGCGGCCCTGCCGTGCGGCGTTCTCGATCTCCTCCAGGAACAGGCAGCAGGCCAGCAGGCCGAGTCCGGTCCCGGCGGGTGGGCAGCGCAGGACAGCTGTGGCCAGGCCGGTGCAGTGGTCGAGCACCTCGGCGACCAGCCGGGACTTGCCCACCCCGGAGGGGCCCCCGACCAGGATCAGGGTCGGGTCGGTGGCGGCGGCGGCCACGTCGATACGGGCGGTCAGTTCTTCGACCAGGCCGGTCCGTCCGACGGTGCCGGTCCCGGGGGCCGGGGCGCCGGCCGGACCGACGATCCAGGCCGGGACGGACCGGGCGAAGCCCTTGGCGGCGACCGGTTCGATCGCCCGCAGCGGGAAGTGGTCCTGCAGTTGGAGCCGGGTGGCCAGGTCCACGATCACCCCGTCGTCGGGGGCGTACTGCTGGAGCCGGGCGGCCCGGTTGAGCACCGAGCCGATGACGAAGCTCGACGTCCGGCCGCTGACCGCGACATGGCCGGAGGCGACCGCGGAGCGCACCGGGAAGTCGCCCAGCAGCAGTTCGCCCAGGCTCCGCGCGTACTCGCCGGTGTGGTGTCCGATGGCGGTGGCGGCGGAGACCGCGGCGGCGGCGGCCGACTCGCCGTGCCCCTCGACGCCGAACACGGCGACGACCGCGTCGCCGATGAACTTCTCCACCTTGCCGCCGTACTGCTCCACCAACTTGCCGACCAGGGCGAAGTAGCCGTCCAGGACGGCCGCCCACCGGTCGGGTTCCAGCGAGGTGGCCAGTCCGGTGGAGCCGACCACGTCGCAGAAGATGACGGAGACGAAACGCAGACCGCTGGCGGGGGTCGAGGACGGTCCGATCCCGGCTCCGCAGGCCATGCAGAAGCGGGCCGCCGACGGGTTGTCCGCACCGCAGCCGCCGCAACGGCTCGCGGTGGTTACGATGGGACCGGTGGGCTTGCTCATACTGTCCTCCCCGTTCACTGAGCGGCAACCGGGTGGTTCACGACGCTTGCTCCGTCGTGAACCACCCGGTCTGTGCTACGGCCCAGACGTCACCGGTCCGGGACCGATCCCCTGACGAGGGTCGGTACTACCAGAGGTAGCCACCGCTGGGGTCGGAGACCGAGTGACCCTCGACGTCCGAACCGGCGGCCTCGACGCGGGACTTGACGCTCAGCAGGACGTCGATCTCGTCCTCGGTGAGGGACTTGAGCACCGCCTGCTGGGCGTCGTTGGCGTCGGTCAGGGCGAAACCGGCTTCGGCAAGCTTGTCGATCTTGTCTGCCATGGTGATCTCCTCGGTTGACGAGCCCGCGCGTTTCACGTGCGGGGCTCTGGTTTCCCGGTGCGTCGCACCGGAGTTCAGGGGGGCCGGGCCGGGTGTCGGCTCCTCGGCCGGGCCGGCACCGTCGTCCGCGCCGGAGGGCGGGACGGCGGGCGGTGGAACGGTGGGCGGTACGCCGCCGAGCCGGACGGCGACCACGACAGCGGTGAGCAGCAGGGCGATGCCCGCCAGCAGCAACAGGCTGCCGAGCCCGATCCACATGACCAGGGCGGCCGCCAGCGCGGGGGCCAGTACGTTCAGTACGGCCGGCACGGAATTCATGAGCGCCCATACCCGGCCGGTCAGTTCCACCGGTGTCTCGGAATGTACGACGCTGGGGAAAGTGACCAGAATTCCGGCGCTTGCGATTCCCAGAAGGAAAATAACACACAGCCATATGCTGGCGTCAATACGTATTTCGCGGAAAACGGCGAATCCGATGACGACGATGATGCAGCCGATCACCAGGACCGACCCCGCCATGGTGAGGAAGGGGCGAAGGCGCGCCGCGAAACGTCCCATGAGCAGCGAACCCACGACCCCGCCCAATCCGACGGCGGACACCATGTAGCCGATGTAGGACGTGCCCATTCCCAGTGCCGGCACGATCAGGGCGGCCATGGAATCGTAAAGGAAGACGACGAACATCAGACTGCACATGACGAACAGGAGGGAACGCAGAAGGCGTGATCCGAAAACGTGCTGGAAGCCTTCCCCCAGTTCCTTGAAATAATGCAGATCCGCATTCCGGGAAGGTGCGGACGTGCTGCGCAGGGCGCGCGCGGTGATCACCCCGACCAGGAACGTGCACGCGTTGGCCGCGAACACCGCCCGGGGCGGCATGAAGGCGACCAGCAGACCACCGAGCGCGGGCCCCAGGATCTTGACCGACTGCATCGCCGTCTGGAGCAGCACGGTCGCGGCCTGGACGCCGTCGGGCGGCACCGAGACCCGCAACTGGATCTGGCCCGCGAGCCCGCCGACCGAGCCCAGCGCCGAACGGACCAGCACCAGCCCGGCCGCCCAGTACACCCCGGGGGCGACCACCAGGCCCAGGGTGAGCCCCGCCTGCACGAAATCGGTGAGGATCAGCACCCGGCGCGACGGCCGGCGGTCCACCAGCACCGCCAGGAACGGGGTCGCCAGCAGCGGCAGCATGCTCGCGGCCACCACCAGCGCCAGATCGCCCGCGCCGCCGTGCCAGACCGTGGTGACCAGCACCAGCAGTGCCACCTGGTCCAGCCAGTCGCCCAGACCGGAGACCACCGTGCTGGTGTACAGCAACCGGAAGTCGCGGCCCGCCAGCGGGCCCGGAACCCGCACGCGGCTCATCCGGCCAGGGCCACCGGGGAGCGCCGGTGGACCCGGCCGAGTGCGTCCTCCATCACCTCGATCAGCCCCCTCATGGAGTGCAGCGCGCTCACACCCAGCAACTCCTCCTGCGCCGGGTCGAGCGGCAGCCGGTCGATCAGCCGGTGCACGTCGTCGCGGTGCTGCACGTCCAGCTGGGCATGCCGGGCGATGGTGCGGAACGACGCCTCCGGCAGTCCGGTCCGGACCGCCAGGTCGCCGGCCAGCCCCGGACCGGGCGGATTGCCCTCCAGCACCGCGATGTGCCCGACGAGTGCCACCGGATGCGCATGGCGCAGCCAGTAGTACTGGGAGCCGACCAGCGAGGCGATGGCCGCCCCCGGCAGCGCCGTGCGCAGCGTCTCGGGGTCGCCCCCGGCCACCACGTAGTCCTCGGCCACCCACTGGTCGTGCCCGTACTCCTCACGGATGTGCTTGGCCAGGTAGCGGCCCACCAGATCGGCCACCGGGTCGCCCTGACGGGCAGTGCACTGCTCGACGGCTGCCAGCATCAGCGGCACCGTGGCCCGGATCGTCCCGTGCAGCGTCTTGAGCCACTCCAGGTACACCTGGTCGCTGTGCGGATGGCTCCACATCTGCCGGGACGCGGCGTCCACGGCCGGCATCAGCAGCCCGATCTTGTGGCGCAGCGCTTGGGACCTCGTCTGCTCCTCCACCGTCAACCGCCTTCCCTCAGGGCCATGCCCAGTGCCGTCACGGAGTCCGCGGCCCGCCCCGGGCGGCCGGCGATGTCGTACGCCTTCCAGCAACCGCCGCAGACGTTCTCGAACCGTTCCTCGCGCAGGGCCTCGAAGCCGGGCAGGGCGGCCGCCGCCCCCGGGCCGAGGCGCCCCACCACCGTCAGCAGCGGATCGTTCCGGAACCCGGTCAGCGCCTGCGCCACGCCCTCGGGCCGCCGGGTCGGGGCGCGCAGCGCGGACGGGCCGTGACCGGTGATCAGCCCCTCGTTGCAGCAGGGGATCACCACCCCGTCGTAGCGCACCGTGGGCGAGCCGAGCAGGGTGCACGCCGAGAACGTGCCCACCGCGTGCCGGCTCTGGAGGGCGAAGACCCCCGAGCCCCGCCCGTACCGCAGGGGGGTGATCACCTTGGTCTCCGCATCGTCGGCCCACCGCGGGCCGAGCGCCTCCAGCAGCAGCCCCTCGGCCACCCGCGCGCCCTCGCCCGTGTCCAGTTCCTGGACGACGATGCGGCAGCCCGCCTCGTGGGCCGCGCGCAGCGCACCGACGAACCGGAGGCTCGACACACCGCCCTGGTGGAAGCCGTCCGTGCTCAGGAAGAGCGTGGAGATCCGCGGCAGCAGCCGTCGCACCCAGCCGGGTGCGGAGCCGCTCTCGCGCGCCCAGTACCCGCTGGTGAAGACGATGGTTTCCAGCCCGGCGTCGGCGAACTCCCCGATCGCGTAGGGCAGCGCCCGCTGCTCGGCGAAGGGCTCGCCGCCGGAGACCGCCACCGACCGGAGGCCGGGCAGCGCGACGATGCCGGCGACGACGTCGTGGAACACCTCCCAGTCGGTGACCCTGTCGCTGTCCGCGCGGGCGTCCACCGAGCAGTGCGCGCAGCCGACCGGGCACTGGTCGGTGATGTACAACAGGACCGACTCGCCGCGACGGGTGCGCATCGCCTCGGTGTCCGCGAGCGTGGGGCGGTTACGGCCCGCCCCGGTCTCAGCGTGTGCAGGCCGGCTGTTCACGGTCCGCCTCCCATCCCAGGGACACCAGGCCGCCGTAGCGGCCGGAGCGGCGGTCGGAGAAGGCGGTCCCGTCCACCTGCTCGACCATGCGGCGGGCGGCGGCCTCGACCTGCCGCCCGGAGTCGCTGCGCAGGTACTCCGTCACCCGTCGCTCGGCCTCGGCGTCGCCGGACAGCGCGACGCAGTTGCCGCACATGCCCTTGTCGCACGGTCCGTCCGAGAACCGGGATGCCACGAAGCTGGGTCCGAGCACGCGCAGCGCCCGGTACAGCTCCCGGCGCAGGAACTTCTCGCGCAGCTCGGGCCACGACTCGTGGGACGCGTGGCCGACGATCAGGTGCTCCGGCATCCGGCGCTCCACCAGGTCCTGATTGCAGCAGGCGTAGACGGTGCCGTCGTAGGTGACCAGCGGCCAGGTGATCCGGTCGCACGGATCGACGGGTGCGACCGGGACGCCGGAGGAGGGCGTGGGAGTCAGCCCGCCGAGCTGGCGGCCACGTCCGATCGGACTCAAGGTGCCGACCAGGATGGGTACTTGGTCGTCGAACTCGCGGCGCACGTCGTCGATCAGACCCTCGAGGTAGGGATCGTCGTCCCCCCGCCCGGTGAGCTGGAAGCTGACCTGCGGCACCAGTTCGCGTATGCGGTGCATCGCCCGGAACACGTCGGCCCGGCTCACCTCGCGTTCGTGGAACTCGTCGAGACTGGCCGCGAAGTGGTCCACCTCGCGGATCGCCGCGGAGACCGGGGCGGGCAACTGCCGGTTCTCCCGGGCGAACCACATCCCCGACAGCACGTACGAACGGGAGCCCACGGACCGGGCGGTGCGCGCGAGGTCGGCGACGAGCGCGGCCCGCAGCAGCGCTTCGCCGCCGGACATCAGCAGCAGGTCCGGCCGGGTCTCGCGGTCGAAGGACTCCACGAGCCGGCGGAACGGCGTCTCGGGATGCTGTTCGCTGGTGCTGGAGGAGTCGGTGGAGCAGTGGGCGCACGACAGCGGGCAGCGGCGGGTCAGGGCCAGATAGAGGCCGGCGGCGGGCTTGTTGCGGATGGCGCCGATTTCCAGCAGGTGCACGGGATCACCCCCTTCTCGATGACAGGGCGCTGGCGATCTCCTCGAGCGAGGCGAGCGTCCGCGCGGCATTCGGGTCGTCGGTCCTGGCCAGGTCGGCCACCAGCGTGGTCAGCCGTTCGGCGGCCGCCGCGTGCCGTCCGGCGGGGCCGGGCGGCGGGCCCGCCAGGACCAGGGCGGCGGCGCACTGGCGCGCCAGCTCCGAGACCAGCTCCAGGACGGAGGTGGCGCTGCGCGTGCCCAGCACCGGGTCGAGCACTTCCAGGACGCCGAAGACGGACCCGTCGGTGTCCAGCGGCGCGGCGATGATGGCATTCGGTATCCGGCCGGTGGAGGCCGCGAAGTCCCGGTTGAACTGCGGGTGGTTGTCGAGGTTGTCGGCGATCACCGCTTCCCCGCTCTGGAAGACCCACCCGGCTATGCCGCTGTAGTCGGGGATGGTCCAGCCCACCAGGCTGTCCTCCTGGGGGTCGGAGATCGCCTCCAGAACGAGTGCCTCGCCCGCCGCGTCGTGCAGGAAGACCGACGAGGCGGGAGCGCCGAAGACAAGCCGGGCCAGCCGTACGGTCGAGCGCAACACCTCGTCGCGCCGGGACAGCGGAGAGCCGCTGAGAGGGGCGTCATGCGCCGGATTCGTCATGGCCGGCTCCTTCGGCGGACGGGGCGGATGGGGTGGGTGAGTCGGGTACGGCGGATGTGCGGGGTGGGTCGGACGCGTCGGTGAAGTTGTCCGAGAGGGAGGCGAGAACGTGCTTGACCTCGCTCACCGGAAGATGCGGATGCTTTCCGAGGATGCGAGCCACGAACCCGGCGACATGGGGGGTCGCGAAACTGTTTCCGGAGAGGACCGAACGGCCGCCGCCCGTCCAGGGGACCTCGATTCCGACACCGGCCGCGAAGAACTCGACCGGGGGCCGCGGACTGACCTCGATGCGCTCCGCGTCGGCGTTCTCGTGCGACCCGACGGAAATCACCGAGGGGAAGATCCAGGGATAGCTGCGGACCGGGCTGTTGTGCGCCGAGGCCACGATCGCCACCCGGTTGAAGTACGCCTCGTCCGCGATGTCGTGCAGCGCGGCCTTGAAGTCGCCCTTGCGCGAGGAGAGGCTGAGGTTGACGACGTGGAAGCGCTCCGCCACCGCCCAACGCAGCGCGGCCAGCAGCATGTTGCCGTCGCCCGCGAGTCGCGGCCCCAGGATCCGAACGCTGGTCAGGCTCACGTCCGGCGCGATCCGGCGGATGATCGCCGCGCACGCGGTGCCGTGACCGGCGGCGTCGCCCTCCTCGTCCGGGACGATCCGGTAGCTGGGCCGGCCGTCTTCCGCGTCGTCCTGCTCGATGCGTTCCACCGTGTAAGCCCCCTCCAGGGGGCCGATCTCGGGATGGTCCGGTGTGACTCCGCTGTCGATGACGCAGATCCGGACTCCCGCACCGCGCGACCCGCCCCAGGCCCATTCCCGGTCCACCGCCGTGGAGGCCGCGACGGACGCCCGGTCGACGAGTTCCCCGGCGTTCATGTGGGCGAATCGGATCGTTGCTCGACGAAACGCTGTAGTGGTCAATGAAGCCTTCCGGTCGCTCGTGGCTCTCCCGTATGGCGCGATGCCGAACCGGCGGACTTGCCGGACCGTCCCGCTGTCGAACGGCTGAGCGGTGCCGGCGGACCGATTCTGTACGAGGTTCCAGGCGCTCGGACATCCCAGTTGTCTGGGGGGCTTTGCGGCCGAACCTGCCCCTCGCGGCACGGAAACTGACAGTTCTCTGCGTTGTCCGTGGGCTTGCGCGGGGGAGGGGGGAGAGGCAGGCCGCCGCGGGTCCGAGCGGTGGGTACGGGCTCGGCCGCCGGGCGCGGCGGGGCGCACCGGGCCGACCGGTGCCGCTGAAACCTAACGGCGGCGCCTCGAGGCGTACTGGTTGGCTGCTGGGGGCACGGGGCCCGGGGCACGGGGCGCGGGGGTGCTCGTCGTGCCGGCGGTGGAGAGCCGCCGGTCTCAGGCCGGCTTGCGCCAGACGGAGACGTGCTTCGGGGAGTCCTGGGTGAACGGCGCCCCGTTCCAGTCCGCGTGGCGGCGTTCGAGTTCGAGCCCGGCGATCCGCGCCATCAGGTCGAGCTCGGCCGGCCAGGCGTACCGGTGCCGGGACTCGTCACGGCGGTATCCGCCGGCCTCGCCGTCGCGGGTGAGGTGGTGCGAGACGAGGATCTGCTGGACCAGGTCGAAGGTGTCGAAGCCGAGGTGCTCCTCCGAGACGTCGAAGGGCACCGCGACCTGGCCGGGCGGCAGGAACCGCAGCGGTGGTACGCCCAGTTCGATGACGAAGCGGCCGCCGGGCTCCAGGTGGCGCGCGGCGTTGCGGAAGCATTCGACCTGCTCGTCCTGCGTGAGCAGGTTCGTGATGGTGTTGTAGACGAGGTAGACCAGGGCGAACCCGCCGGGGACCGTGGTGGTGGCCATGTCCCCGATGGTCACGGGAAGGGTGTTCTCGTCGGTCTTGCGGCGGAGCACCGCCGCCATGTGTTCGGACAGTTCGATGCCGACCACCGGAACGCCGCGTTCCCGGAGTGGGACGCCCACCCGGCCGGTTCCGATGGCGAACTCCAACGCGCGGCCGTCGCCGGCGAGTTCGGCGAGGAAGTCGAGCGTCGGACCGAGGGCGGCGGCCGAGGACATGGCCGTCTCCTCGGCGTCGTAGCGTTCGGCGGTCGCACGGGTCCACAGCTCACTGGTCGTCACGGGCGGCCACTTTGCCGAGTGCGGAGGGGTGTTGTCGAAGCAATTTCCTTTTGCCGGGCGACGGGATCAGGCCCGGTTCCCGGCGTCGATCTCGGCGACGAGGCCCTCGACGAGGGTCTTGATCTCGTCGCGGATGGGGCGGACGGCCTCGACTCCCTGGCCGGCGGGGTCCTCGAGCTGCCAGTCGAGGTACGTCTTGCCGGGGAAGTACGGGCAGGCGTCGCCGCAGCCCATGGTGATGATGTAGTCGGAGGCCTGGGCGGCCTCGGGGGTGAGGACCTTCGGCTTCTGGCCGGAGATGTCGATGCCCAGCTCGGCCATGGCGGCGACGGCCGAGGGGTTGACCTGGTCGCCGGGGACCGAGCCCGCGGAGCGCACCTCGACGCGGTCGCCGGCGAGGTGGCGCAGGAACCCGGCCGCCATCTGGGAGCGGCCCGCGTTGTGGATGCAGACGAACAGGACGGAGGCGGCGGGAGCGGGGGCGGCGGGAGCGGAGGACATCTGTTTTCCTCGGGGTGGGTATCGACTGCGAGGTCAGCTCGGACTGGTGTCAGCCCAGGCTGATGTGACAGTATCAGCACATGATGACGTCAGTCGACACTGATCTGATCCGAGTCCTGGCGGACCCCCTCAGGCTTCGGATCGTGACCCTGCTCTCCCGCGAGACGCTGTGCACCACGCACCTCGTGGAGGAGACCGGTGCCAAGCAGACCAACCTCTCCAACCACCTGAAGGTGCTCAGAGAGGCCGGGGTCGTGGAGACCGAGCCGTGCGGCCGCTTCATCTACTACAGACTCCGCCCGGAAGTCATCGAGGCCCTCGCCGGCCAGTTCGCGGGGCTCGCGCAGGCCGCGCGCGCCACCACCGAAGCGAACATCAAGCGGTCCTGCCCGTAGCCCGCTTGGATTCCCGCTCACCTGCCCGAGGAGAACCGTTGTCCGTCACCGAGCCCGTCGGCACCGCACCCGCGGCGGTCACCGCGATACCCGCCGACGCGCCCCGGCCCGCACCCGGCGCCAACCCGCCCGCCAGTCCACTGGTGGCCCGCGCCGCGGCCGAACTCGTCGGGACGGCCGCGCTGGTCGCCGTCGTCGTCGGGTCCGGCATCCAGGCGACGAAGCTGACCCAGGACGTCGCGCTGCAGCTGCTGGCCAACTCCACCGCCACCGTCTTCGGCCTCGGTGTCCTCATCGCGCTGCTCGGCCCGGTCTCGGGCGCCCACTTCAACCCGGTCGTCAGCCTCGCCGAGTGGTGGAGCACCCGCCGCGACGGCGGCGGAGTCACCGCCCGCGAGCTGGCCGCGTACGTACCCGCCCAGATCGCCGGCGCCATCGCGGGCGCGATCCTGGCCGACGCGATGTTCGGCGAGCCGCTGGTGAAGTGGGCGACCCACGACCGCTCGGCCGGGAACCTCCTCCTCGGTGAGGTCGTCGCCACGGCCGGCCTGATCCTGCTGATCTTCGGCCTGGCCCGCACCGACCGCCTGCGCTTCGCACCCGTCGCCGTGGCCTCGTACATCGGCGCCGCGTACTGGTTCACCTCCTCCACCTCCTTCGCCAACCCGGCCGTGACGATCGGCCGCGCCTTCACGGACACGTTCGCGGGCATCGCCCCGGCCTCGGTCCCGGCGTTCGTCGGCGTGCAGCTCGTGGGCGCGGTGGTGGGCCTGGCCCTGGTGGCGGTGATCTTCATGCGCGGCGGGACCGCGGCCGGCGCGGATGCTCGGAGGTCCGGATGAATCCCGGGCGGACACCCGGTGTCTTTCCCCGAAGCTGAGGTCGTGGCGTAGCAGGCAGCCGCGATGACCAGCGAGGATTCCCGTCGTGACCACCGAACAGCACCCCGTTCCCTTCCGTTCGACGCGCCCGGCACCCGTGGTGTTCGGCGCGGGGACGGCCATCGGTGTTCTCGGCGGGATGATCGGGTTGGGCGGCGCCGAGTTCCGTCTGCCGTTGCTGATCGGCCTCTTCGGGTTCGCCGCGCTCTCGGCCGTCATCGTGAACAAGGCGATGAGCCTGGTGGTCGTACTCGTCGCGCTGCCGGCCCGGCTGGCGGCGGTCCCGGCCGCCGAAGTCGCCGCACGCTGGCCGGTCGCGGCGAATCTGCTCGCGGGAAGCCTGCTGGGCGCCTGGGTCGGAGCGTCCTGGGCGGTACGCATGCGCTCCGCCACCCTCTACAAGGTGCTGGCGGCTCTGATGGTGCTCATGGCCGCCGCCCTGCTGGTCACGCACTCCACCGCCCTGGACTCCGTCACGCTGCCGCTGTGGGCGCAGGTGCCGTGCGGAGTCGCGGCCGGGTTCGGGATCGGAGTGGTCGCGGCGATCATGGGCGTGGCCGGCGGCGAACTGCTGATCCCGACGATCGTGCTGCTGTTCGCGGTGGACATCAAGACGGCCGGAAGCCTCTCGCTGCTGGTGTCACTGCCGACCATGCTGGTGGCCTTCGCCCGCTACAGCCGTGACGGCAGCTTCGCGGTACTCGGCGCCAACCTGCGCTTCACCCTGGTCATGGCCGCGGGCTCGGTCGCGGGTGCGGTGCTGGGCGGGCTGCTGGTGGGCGTGTTCCCGGACCTGGTGCTCATTCCCGCGCTGGCCCTGATCCTGCTCGTCTCCGCGGTCAAGCTCGCCCGTCACCACTGACTGCGCACGGGCGGCGTTCCCGCGCACGGGCGGCGTTCCCGCGCACCGGCCGCGTTCCCGCGCACCGGCCGCCGTGCTACGCGCCGGCCGCGCGGGTCAGGAGCTGGGCCATGGCCGCGAGCACCGTCGGCTCCACCCGGTAGTAGACCCAGGTGCCGCGCCGCTCGGAGGAGAGCAGTCCGGCCTCCTTGAGCTTCTTCAGGTGATGGGAGACGGTCGGCTGGGAGACGCCCACGTCGGAGATGTCGCAGACGCACGCCTCGCCGCCCTCGTGCGAGGCCACGGCGGAGAAGAGCCGCAGGCGCACGGGATCGCCGAGGGCCTTGAACATCGTGGCCGTGCGCTCCGCCTCGTCAGCGGTGAGCGGGCGCTCGGTGAGCGGCGGGCAGCACGGCACGGCTTCCGGCTCCAGCAGCGGCAACACGTTCACATTCGACATGTGTCTATGTTGACACATGTCGAACCAGCCGGGTCGGAACGCGACTTTCGGCGATCTTCAGATTCGATGGATGTCTATGTTGACGATTGTCGAATCAGGGGTCATGCTGAGTGCACAAGCCATCGACGGATGTCGAAATACCTAGGAGCCGACCGTGAACGCCTCTGCCGAGACCGAGCTGCCCGTCATCGTCATCGGAGCCGGCCCCATCGGCCTGGCCGCCGCCGCGCACCTCGTCGGCCAGGGCATCGAGCCCCTGGTCCTGGAGGCCGGGCCGGTCGCCGGTAGCGCCGTGCGGGACTGGAGCCACGTACGGCTGTTCTCCACCTGGGGCGAAGTCGTCGACCCGGCCGCGGAGAAGCTGCTGGCCGCCACCGGCTGGGTGAAGCCGGAGGTGGCCACGTACCCGACCGGCGGCGACTGGGCCGAGCGGTACCTGCGGCCGCTGGCCGCCGTCCTGGGCGAGCGCGTCCGCTTCGGGGCCCGCGTCACCGGCGTCTCCCGCCTCGGACGCGACCGGGTCGTGGACGCCGACCGCGAGACCCAGCCCTTCACCGTCCACGTCGCGCACGCCGACGGCGGCGAGGAACGGCTGACGGCCCGCGCCGTCATCGACGCCTCCGGCACCTGGTCCACCCCCGGCCCCATCGGTGGTGACGGCCTGCCCGCCCTCGGCGAGCGCTCCGCCGCCGACCGGATCTCGTACCGCGTCCCGGACCTGAAGGACCCGGCCGTCCGCGCCCGGTACGCAGGCAGGCGCACCGCGGTCATCGGCTCCGGCGCCTCCGCGTTCACCGCGCTCGCCGGCCTGGCCGACCTGGCGAAGGAAGAGGCGGGTACGCACAGCACCTGGATCCTGCGCCGCGGCATCTCCGGTTCGACCTTCGGCGGTGGAACCGCCGACCAACTGCCCGCCCGCGGCGCGCTGGGCCTCGCCGCCAAGGCCGCCGTCGACAACGGCCACGCCGACGCCGTCACCGGCTTCCGCACCACCGCCGTGGAGAAGGCGGGCGAACAGCTCGTCCTCGTCGCGGAGGACGGCCGCCGGCTGGACCCAGTCGACGAGATCATCGTCCTCACCGGCTTCCGCCCCGACCTCGGCTTCCTCGACGAGCTGCGCCTCGGCCTCGACGAGCGCCTCCAGGCCCCGACCGATCTCGCCCCGCTCATCGACCCCAACCAGCACTCCTGCGGCACCGTCTACCCGCACGGCGTCACCGAGCTCTCCCACCCGGAGCAGGACGTCTACCTCGTCGGCATGAAGTCGTACGGACGCGCCCCGACCTTCCTCGCCATGACCGGATACGAGCAGGTCCGCTCCATCGCCGCCGCCCTCGCCGGCGACCGGGAAGCAGCCGAACGCGTCGAGCTCACCCTCCCCGAGACCGGCGTCTGCGGCGGCGCGGGCCTCTTCGACGAGCCCGAGGCCGCCGAGGCGAGCAGTGGTGGCTGCTGCGCGGCGCCCGCCACCCTCACCATCGGCGCCCCCGCCTCCTCCGGCGGCTGCTGACCGGCGAAGTGACAGACCTTCACAGCGGCCCGGCCGCGATCGGGACGGGGGTCCGATCGCGGCCGCGCGCCGCCCGGCCCGCCCTGTGCGCCACGCAGTGCACCCG
>NZ_JBSGXB010000122.1:15148-20547 GCF_053609185.1 Streptomyces sp. NPDC054956
CAGGGGCCGCGCGCAGCGGAGCCCGCCCGGCGCGCCACCCTGATCACCGGCTGGGGCATCGTCTACTACGCCTTCCCGGTGCTCCTTCCGCGCCTGACCGCCGACACCGGCTGGTCCGCCGACAGGGCGACGGGCGCGTTCTCCCTCGCGCTCCTGGTCTCGGCCGTCGTCGGGATTCCGGTCGGCCGCGTACTCGACCGCCGGGGCCCGCGAGCCGTGATGACCACCGGTTCCGTCCTCGGCGTACTCGCGATCCTGCTCATCGCCGCCGCTCCCACCCTGGCGGTCTTCGCCCTCGGCTGGATGCTCGCCGGGGTCGCCATGGCGGCCACCTTCTACCAGCCCGCCTTCGCCGCCCTCACGCGCTGGTGGGGACCCGACCGCGTCCGGGCGCTGACGATCGTCACCCTCGCCGGCGGCCTGGCCTCCACCGTCTTCGCCCCGCTCACCGCGGCCCTCGCCGAACACCTCACCTGGCGTCAGACCTACGGGGTCCTGGCCCTGATCCTCGCGGCCGTCACCATCCCGGCCCATGCCCTGGCCCTGCGCGCCCCCTGGCCGCCCGCGCCACGGGCCGATCCCTCGGCGAAGCACGGCGAACCGACGAAGGTCACCCGCAGCCGCCCCTTCCTCTTCCTGGCGGTGGCCTTCACCCTGTCCGGCTTCGCCATGTACGCCGTCGTCATGGGCCTGATCCCCCTGCTCACCGAGCGCGGCGCCGACCCGACGACGGCCGCCTGGGCCCTCGGACTCGGCGGAGCCGGCCAGACCTTCGGCCGGATCCTGTACTCGGCCCTGTCCGCCCGTACGTCCGTCACGACGCGCACCGTCACCCTCGTCGCCCTCGGCGGCGCCACCACGGCAGCCCTCGCCCTCGTTCCGGGCCCGATGCCGCTGCTCGTCGTCCTCTCGGTCCTGGCCGGAGTGGTCCGGGGCAACCTCACCCTTCTCCAGGCCACCGCCGTGACCGACCGCTGGGGCACCGAGCACTACGGCCGCCTCTCCGCCCTGCTCGGCGCACCGGCGCACATCGCGGCAGCGCTGGCCCCCTGGGCGGGCGCGGCCCTCGCCGCTCCGCTCGGCGGCTACCCCCAGCTCTTCGCGGCCCTCGCCGTACTCGCCGCCCTGGCCGCGTGCTCGGCGCTCGGCGCGGGTGTCCGTCCGTCAGGGGGAGACGGCAGCTGACGCCCGGCGGTTCGGCGAGTGTCCGCAGGGCGGGCTCCGACGGCGCCGGGCGGACCGGCGCGGAAGCGGGTCAGGTCGTGGCGGCCGCCGGGAGTTCGGCGGGTACCGGGCGGGTGTCTCCGGCTATGGGCAGGGTGAGGACCATCGTCAGGCCGCCGCCGGGGGTGTCCTCGGCGGTGAGGGTGCCGTCCATGGCCTCCAGGAAGCCTCTGGCGACGGCCAGCCCGAGGCCCACGCCGGCGCCCGCGGGGGCGTCTCCGTACCGCTGGAAGGGTTCGAAAATGCGGTCCTTGGCCTCGTCGGGGACACCGGGTCCGCGGTCCACGACGCGCAGTTCGAGGCGCTCGGCGAGGGAGCTGGCGGACACCAGGACGGTCTCGCCGGCGGGGTGGTACTTGACCGCGTTCTCGACGATGTTGGCGACGGCCCGCTCCAGGAGGCCGCGGTCGACGGAGACCATGGGCAGGGTCTCGGGGATGTCGAGGACCACGCTGTCGTCGGGGACCCCGGCCAGGGCCATCGGGACGACCTCGTCCAGGTCGGTCTCGCGCAGGAGCGGGACGACGGTGCCCGTCTGGAGGCGGGACATGTCGAGGAGGTTCCCGATCAGGTGGTCGAGGCGGTCGGCACCGTCCTCGATGCCTTCCAGGAGGTCGGCCCGGTCTTCCTCGGACCACTCCACGTCGGCGGAACGCAGGGACGTGACGGAGACCTTGATGCCGGCGAGCGGGGTCCGCAGGTCGTGGCTGACGGCGGCCAGGAGCGCGGTACGGATCTGATGGCCCTCGACCAGCCGGCGGGCTTCCTCGGCCTCGTCGACGAGGCGCCGGCGGTCGAGCACGACGGCGGCCTGCGCGGCGAAGGCACCGAGTACGCGCCTGTCCTCGGCCGGCAGGACCCGGCCGGTCAGGGCCAGGGCCATGTTCTCGCCGATGGGCATGTCCACATCGGCGTCCTCGGGGCGGGCGACGGGGGTGCGGCCGGTGCTGCCCGCGCACGTCCACGGATCGACATCGGTACCGCGCTCCAGCAGCGCCACGGACTCCATCGCGAAGGTCTCGCGCACCCGCTCCAGCAGTGCGTCCAGGGCGGTTTCGCCGCGCAGGACGCTGCCGGCGAGGAACGAGAGGATCTCCGATTCGGCGCGGAGCCGGGCCGCCTGGTGGGTGCGCCGGGCGGCGAGGTCGACGACGGAGGCCACCGACACCGCGACGCCCACGAAGATCGCGATCGCCACGATGTTCTTGGGGTCCGAGATGGTGAACTCGTGCAGCGGCGGGGTGAAGTAGTAGTTCAGCAGCAGGGACCCGAAGGCCGCGGAGGCCAGGGCGGGCAGCAGCCCGCCGAGCAGGGCCGCCGCCACCGTGAAGGTCAGGAAGAGCAGCATGTCGTTGGCCAGACCCAGATCGGGCACGAGCCGGTTCAGCAGGACGGTGAGCAGCGCCGGGCCCGCGACGCCGACGACCCAGCCCCAGATGAGGCGGGACCGGCCGAGCTGCGCCCCGCGCGCGACCGGCAGGCTCCGGCCCTTGGCGGCCTCGTCGTGGGTGACGATGTGGACGTCGAGGTCGGGGCCCGATTCGCGGGCGACGGTGGCACTGACACCGGGTCTGAAGACGGACTGCCAGGAACGTCTGCGGCTGACTCCGAGGACGATCTGCGTGGCGTTGCACCCGCGGGCGAACTCCAGGAGCGCATCGGGGACGTTGTCGCCTATGACGTGGTGGAAGGTGCCGCCGAGGTCCTCGACCAGGGTGCGCTGGACGGCGAGTTCCTTGGGCGAGGCGGCGGTCAGCCCGTCGCTGCGGGCGATGTAGACGGCCAGGACCTCGCCGCCCGAGCCCTTCTCGGCGAGGCGGGCGGCGCGGCGGATGAGGGTGCGGCCCTCCGGGCCGCCGGTGATGCCCACGACGATGCGTTCGCGGGCCTGCCAGGTGGAGCGGATGCCGTGCTCGCCCCGGTACTCCCGGAGGTACTCGTCCACCCGGTCGGCGACCCAGAGCAGGGCGAGTTCGCGCAGGGCGGTGAGGTTGCCCGGCCGGAAGTAGTTGGAGAGGGCGGCGTCGACCTTGTCGGGCTTGTAGATGTTGCCGTGGGCCATGCGGCGGCGCAGCGCCTGCGGGTCCATGTCGACCAGCTCGATCTGGTCGGCGCGCCGCACCACTTCGTCGGGGACCGTCTCGCGCTGCCGCACGCCGGTGATCGTCTCGACGACGTCGCCGAGGGACTCCAGATGCTGGATGTTGACGGTCGAGACGACGTCGATGCCGGCCCGGAGCAGTTCCTCCACGTCCTGCCACCGCTTCGCGTTGCGCGAACCGGGGACGTTGCTGTGGGCGAGCTCGTCCACGAGCGCCACCGCGGGGCGGCGCCGCAGGATCGCGTCCACGTCCATCTCCGTGAACGTGGAGTCCCGGTACGCGAGTTCGTGCCGGGAGATCTGTTCCAGCCCGTGCAGCATCACCTCGGTGCGGGGGCGGTCGTGGTGCTCCACGAAGGCGACGACGACGTCGGTGCCGCGCTCCACCCGGCGGTGGCCCTCCGAGAGCATCGCGTACGTCTTCCCGACGCCGGGGGCCGAGCCCAGGTAGATACGAAACGTGCCGCGTCCCATGGTCATGCCATCCCTCTGTTGCGTCATCCCTCGAAGCGGTAGCCCATGCCGGGCTCGGTGATCAGGTACCTCGGGTGCGAGGGGTCCGCCTCCAGTTTGCGGCGGAGCTGGGCCATGTATACGCGCAGGTAGTTGGTGTGCTCGGAGTACGTCGGTCCCCACACGTCCAGCAACAGCTTGGCCTGGGTGATCAGCCGGCCGGGGTGGGTGATGAGGATTTCCAGGATGTGCCATTCGGTGGGGGTGAGCCGCACCGTGCGATCCCCCCGCCTGACCTTCTTGGCGACCAGGTCGACCGTGAAGTCCTCGGTCTCGATCACGGCGAGCTCGCCGGACGGCATCGGGACCTCCTGACGGCGGACGGCGGCCCGCAGTCGCGCGAGCAACTCGTCCATGCTGAACGGCTTGGTGACGTAGTCGTCGGCCCCCGCGTCCAGGGCGCGGATCTTCTCCTCGGAGGTGTGGCGGGCGGAGAGGACGAGGATCGGCACCCCGCCGGTCTTCCGCACCTCCCTGATGACGTGGATGCCGTCCATGTCCGGCAGACCGAGGTCCAGCAGGATGAGGTCCGGCTTGCGCGTGGCCGCCAGTCTCAGAGCGGTCTTTCCGTCGGGAGCCGTCTCCACCCCGAACTTCCGCGCCTCCAGGTTGATCCTGAGCGCTCGGACGAGCTGGGCGTCGTCCTCCACCACCAGCACCTTGATCATCGGTGTGGGGCCTTCCTCTTTCAGTGGATGCGGGTCGGAGCCGGCAGGACGCGGAAGCGCCGCGTCCCGCCGGCTCCGGGATGTCTGCCGGGGGAACGTCAGCCCTTGGCCAGTGCCTTGAGCGCGGTGTTGAGGGCGAGGACGTTGACGCGGGGTTCGCCCATGAAACCGAGGGTGCGGCCGGTGGTGTGGGCGGCGACGAGCTTCTCGACCTGCTCGACGTCCAGCTTGTTCCGCTCCGCGACCCGGTGGATCTGGAGCTCGGCGTACGCGGGGGAGATGTCGGGGTCGAGGCCGGAGCCGGAGGAGGTGACGGCGTCGGCCGGCACGTCCTCGGGCCCGACCCGGTAGGAGGCGGTGGAGTTGTCCGCCACGACGGCTTCCTTGGCGGCGAGGACCTGGGCACAGAGGGTGCCCTCTTCCTCGGTGCACTTTCCGTCGACGGAGCCGTTGTCGGCGGAACGGTTGGTGGCTCCGGAAAGGAGCAGCGAGTACTGGGTGTTGACGGAGTTGGCGCCGAGGCCGTTGGAGGGACGCGGCTGGAACCACTTGAGGTCCGGCTCGGCGGCCTCCTTCGCGTCGTTCGGGTCGCGCTTCGGCAGGTTGTAGCTCTGCCCGATGAGGGAGGAGCCGACGACCCGGCCGCTCGCGTCCTTGAGCTCGGAGCCGTTGGCCTCGTGGCCGAAGGCGGTCTGGGCGATGCCGGTGATGGCGAGGGGGTAGAGGACCCCGCACAGGACGGTGAGGACGAGGAGGGCTCGCAGGCCGGCTCCGATGAGGCGGGCGGTGTTTCCCAGTGAGTTGTTCATGTGTCAGCCCAGCCCGGGGATGAGGGAGATGATCATGTCGATGAGCTTGATGCCGACGAACGGGGCGATGAGGCCGCCGAGTCC
>NZ_JBSGXB010000123.1:0-20515 GCF_053609185.1 Streptomyces sp. NPDC054956
TGCGCGGGGCCGTCCCCTACCCGCCCTTCGCCCGTTCCCTGGGGCTCCGCCCCAGACCCCGCGCCTCAAACGCCGGCGGGGCTGGATTTGCCCCGGCGGGGCTGAAATGTGCTGCGCAGCGGCACCCCTCGCTCAGGCGCCATCCTCCACCGGGCGCAGAGCGGCCACCGCGCCGAGCATCAGCTCCAGGGCGAAGGGGTAGCCGCTGTCGCGCATGTCGGCGGCGAGGTACCGGAAGGTGGCGGCGATGTTCGGGTGGGTCTCGGGGGCCAGCCTGCCGTACACCGCGTGCCAGACCTTCGAGTCCGCGTCCTGCGCCGCTTCCGGCATGGCGTGCGCGGCGGCGTCCTGGGCGGCGAAGGCCAGGGCCTGGTCGACGAAGGCGTGGTAGATCCGCACGGCGAGGGCGTCCGGGAAGCCCGCGGAACGCAGGATGCCGAGGATCGTCTCGACGGCCCGTGTCTCGTGGGCGCGCCCCGTCGTGCGGTGCGCCGTGAGAAGCGCGGCCTGCGGGTTGGACTGGTAGGAGGCGTGGATGCGCAGCCCGATGGCGCGCAGGTCCGTGCGCCAGTCGCCGGTGGCCGTCCAGCCCTCCTGGGCGCGGCCGATCAGCTCGTCGGAGAGGGCGAGGAGCAGGGCGTCGGTATTGCGGAAGTAGCGGTAGAGGGCGCTGGGGTCGGCGCCGAGCGCCAGGCCGAGCCGGCGCGCCGAGAGCGCCGCCGCGCCGTGCTGCGCGACCAGCCGCAGGGCGGTCTCGATGATCAGCCGTTCCGAGAGCACCGCGCCCTGCTTGGTCGGTCGGTGACGCCGGCGCCTGCCTTCGGGAACCACTCGTTCGGCCATGCCCGGACCTTACGTCAACACCATTGACGTGTAAACGGCGGTGCCGCTTCCATGGCCCCACCAACCACCGCCTCATGTACTGGAGCTCCGTATGGACAAGGCCGATCTGGTCTTCACCCGCGGCCCCGTCTTCACCGCCGATCCGGCCCGCACCCGGGCGACCTCGCTCGCCGTCGTCGGCGACCGGATCGCGGCCGTCGGCCACGACGAGGTGCGCGAGCTCGTCGGCCCCGGCACCGAAGTCGTCGACCTGACCGGGAAGCTGCTGGTCCCGGGCTTCCAGGACGCCCACGTCCATGCCGTGTACGGCGGTACGGAGCTGGCCGAGTGCGATCTGACGGGGACGGTCGGCGTCGCGGAGTACCTGACCCGGATCCGGACGTACGCGGACGCGCACCCGGACCACGCGTGGATCACCGGCGGCGGCTGGTCGATGGAGAGCTTCGAGGGAGGGCTGCCCACGCGGCAGCTGCTCGACTCGGTGCTCCCGGACCGCCCGGTGTACCTCGTCAACCGGGACCACCACGGCGCCTGGGCCAACACCCGGGCGCTCGAACTCGCCGGGATCACCGCGGCGACCCCCGATCCCGCGGACGGCCGCATCGAGCGGGAGCCGGACGGCGCTCCCAGCGGGGTGCTCCAGGAGGGTGCCACCGCACTGGTCTCCCGGCTCGTGCCCGCGAGCACCCCGGCGGACCGGCTGGCGGGTCTGCTGCGGGCGCAGGAGCTGCTGCACTCGCTGGGCATCACCGGCTGGCAGGACGCGCTGCTCGGCGAGTTCGCCGGCAAGCCCGATCCGTCGGACGCCTACGTGAGCGCCGCCCGGGACGGCTCGCTCACCGCCCGGGTGACCGGCGCGCTCTGGTGGGACCGGGAGCGCGGCGCCGAGCAGATCGAGGAACTGGCCGCGCTGCGGGAGAAGTTGAGCCACGGCCGGTTCCGGGCCGGCTCGGTGAAGATCATGCAGGACGGCATCGCCGAGAACTTCACGGCCGCGATGACCGCCCCGTACCTGGACGGCTGCGGCTGTGCGACGGCCAACACGGGCCTGAGCTTCGTCGATCCCGAGGCGCTGCGCGGGTACGTGGCCCGGCTCGATGCCATGGACTTCCAGATCCACTTCCACGCCCTGGGCGACCGGGCCGTCCGCGAGGCCCTCGACGCCCTCGAAGCGGCCGTCGCCGCCAACGGCCGGCGCGGCAACCGCCACCACCTCGCCCACCTCCAGGTCGTCCACCCCGAGGACCTCCCGCGGTTCGCCCGGCTCGGCGCCATCGCCAACATCCAGCCGCTGTGGGCCGCGCACGAACCACAGATGGACGAGCTGACCATCCCCTTCCTCGGACCCGAACGCGCCGCCTGGCAGTACCCGTTCGGCGATCTGCTGCGGGCCGGTGCCACCCTGGCCGCCGGCAGCGACTGGCCCGTCAGCAGCCCCGATCCCCTCGAAGGCATCCACGTGGCGGTCAACCGCAAGGAGCCCGGGGCGACGGACGGGCGGGTCTTCCTGCCCGAACAGCGCCTCGACCTCGCGACCGCACTGGCCGCCTACACGGCCGGCTCCGCCCACGTGAACGGCCACGACGACGCGGGCAGCCTGCGCCCCGGGCACCTCGCGGACCTGGTGGTCCTCGACCGCGACATCCTCACGGGACCGCCGGAGGAGATCGCCGAGGCCAGAGTGGAGCGGACCTATGTCGGCGGCCGGCTCGTACACTCCGCCTGAGCCCGCCGCCCCGGGCCGGTCCCTGTACGGGGTCCGGGCAGGAGGAGGCGCACCGGGGTCAGGCCTTGCCCGACCGCAGGGTGGACCCGCGCACTTCGAGACGGGTCCGCACCAGCACTCCGGCCGGTTCCTCGAGGCCGTGCTCCAGGACCGCCACGAGGAGTTCGACGCCGGCCTCGGCGATTTCGTCGGGCCGCAGGCTCAGCGTCGTCACGGGTGGGTCGGTGTGCGCCGCCGTCACGTCCTCGCTCACGCAGACGAGGAGCAGATCTCCGGGCACCCCGTAGCCGTGGCGCCGTACCGCCTCCAGGACGAGGGGCGGACTCGCCTCGGCCACGACGAGCAGGGCGTCGGGCCGTTCGGTCGCGGACGCCCCGCGGCCGCCCGGGACCGGCCCCGCCAGGGCCGCCTCGACGGCCTGCACGACGGGGCCGTTGCCGACGGCCTCGGCGCGTACGATCCTCTCCGCCGAGCCGTGCGCGGCGCACCAGTCGCGATAGCCCGCGAGCATGCCGGTATGGAACCGGGTCGTGTTGTCGGGCAGTACGAGCGCGGGTCGCCGGGCGCCCTGCTCCCCGAGGTGGTCCAGGGTCTCCCGCACGGCCGCGCCCGCGTCGACGTCCACCCAGTGCGCACCCGGACGCCCCTCGACGGAGCGGTCGCTGAACACCGGGATCCGGGCGGCGAGCAGATCGTCGACGATCCGGTCGTCGCCGACGGGGTCGGCCACGACCACCGCGTCGAGCGGCAGGCCGGCCCACGCGCCGTGCAGGGATCCCGCGGGCAGCAGCACTACGGCGTAGCCGTGCCGCAGCGCGGTCGCGGCGGTGGCTCCGGTCAGCCTGGCGAAGTACGGCGACTCCAGGAACACCCAAGGGGTGTCCGCGAACTCCCCGACCGTGTACCCGATCAACCGCGCCCGCCCCGCGCGCAGTTGGCGCGCGGTGGCATTGGGCCGGTAGCCCATGGCCCGTGCCGTCTCCCGCGCCTTCTCCCGCACCGCGGGAGAGAGCCGTCCGGTGCCGTTGAGCGCTGCCGACACGGTCGTTTTGGACAGGCCGGCCTCGCGGGCCACGTCGACGAGCCGGACGCGCGGAGGCGGCGCCGAGGGCTGCCCACCCTGCCCTGGAAGTTCGGTCATGGGTCGATGCTGCCACGCCCGTGACCTCCGCAAAACCGTTCCCGCAAAGCCTTGTGCGGGAACGTTCCCGCATCAATACTCGCTCCATCCCCCAGCGCCCGTCACTACACCCGTAAAGGGGTGGGTCTGCATGCGCACGCCCAGGACCATCACTCTTCTCGCCTGTACCGCCGCCCTCGCGGCCACCACCGGCGCCTGCTCCGGCGCCACGCACCAGCCGTCCGCCGACGGCGGCTACCGGATCACCGCGACCTCGCCGCCCGCGCAGGGCCCCCTGGACTCCTTCACCTGGTCGCTGTACGCCGAGCCCTACACGCTCGACTACGCCCTCGCGTACGACTACCCGCCGAACACCGTGCTCGCCAACGTCTGCGAGCAGCTCCTGCGGGTCACGCCCGACCTGAGGATCGAGCCCGGTCTCGCCGTCAAGTACGCGCAGCCCGATCCCCGGACCCTCGTGTACACCCTGCGGCCCGGGGTGAAGTTCCACGACGGGACGACGATGACCGCGGACGACGTGGTCGCCTCCCTCGGGCGGCACATGAATCCGGAGACCGCATCGCCCTGGGGTTCGGCGTTCAAGAACGTCACCGCCGTCGAGAAGACCGGCCCGCTGGAGGTGACCATCCGGCTCTCGAAGCCGGACGTCCTGCTGAACGAGCTCATGGCCGCCTCCCCCGGCACCGTCGAGAGCGCGGCCACCCTGGCCAAGGCCGGCAAGGAGTACGGCACCCCCGGGGGCACGGTCAACTGCACCGGCCCGTACGCCCTCGACCGGTGGGCCCAGGGCGAGAGCATCACCCTCAAGAAGAACGCCGACTACTGGGACCGCTCGCTGGCCCCCAAGTCCGACGGCGTGAAGTTCACCTTCATCGAGGACTCCGCCGCCCGGACCAACGCCTTCCTGTCCGGCACCGCCGACGGCGGGTACATGGTGCCCTCCTCCTCGCTCGCCCAGCTGCGGACCAGCGGCAAGGGCTCGGTGCTGTTCGGCCCCAACACCGGCGCCGCGAACCTCGCCGTCCTCGACTTCAACGGCCCGCTCGGCGACCTGAAGGTCCGCAAGGCCCTGTCCATGGCCCTCGACCGCAAGAACATCGTCAAGGCCGCGGCCGGCGGCGTGGGCTTCCCCGCCAAGGCTCCCGCCGCGCGCGGCGCCTGGGCGCTGGCCCCGGAGAAGACCGCCGGGCTCTACGACTCCCTGCCCGAGCCGGTGTACGACGTCAAGGCCGCGAAGGAGCTCGTCCGGGAGGCCGGGGCCGCCGGCCGCACGATCACCCTGGCCACGAGCTCGCTCGCGCCCGAGATCAGCGTCGTCGCCAACGCGGTGCAGGCCGCCGGACGGGAGATCGGGCTCGACGTCCAGCTCAAGGCCGTCGCCCCGGACGCGTACAGCAGCATCTTCGTCGACCCGGACGCGCGCGCCGGCCTCGACCTGGTCATCACCAACGGCTACGACAACACACCCGACCCGCTGGAGTTCTACCAGTACCTGCGCACCGGGGACTTCGGGAACTACGGCAGCTGGTCGAACGCCGAGTACGACACCGCGTTCGACCGGGCCAACGCGCAGCCCGATCCGGCCGAACGGGCCGAGCTGACCGCCGAGCTCCAGAAGATCGCGCTGCGCGAACTGCCGGTCATCCCCGTGTACGAGGCGCCGTACTCGGTGTTCCTCGGCAAGCGGGTGACCGGCGCGCCGACCGGGATCGCCCAGCTGTACTACCCGTGGGCCGCGACGATCGGGGCCGCGAAGCCATGACCCGCTATCTCGTCGGACGGCTCCTCGGCCTGGTGACGGTGCTGTTCGCGACCTCCCTGGTGGTCTTCGGCTCCATCCACCTGGCCCCCGGCGATCCGGTGGCGTTCCTGCTCCACGGCCGCCCCGCGACCCCCGAGGCCGTGGCGGCCCTGCGCTCCCAGTACCACCTGGACGACCCGCTGCCCGTGCAGTACGCGAAGTGGCTCGGCGGTGTCCTGCGGGGCGACTTCGGCCGCTCCGCCCAGTTCCACCAGGACGTCACCGAGCTCATCGGCTCCCGGCTGCCCGGCACCGCCCTGCTCGTCGGGTACGCGGCCCTGCTCGTCGCCCTCCTCGGGGTGGCGGGCGGGATCCTGGCCGCGCTGCGCCCCGGTCCGCTGGACCGCGCGGTGCTGCTCGGCACCGGCGTGGCCACGGCGACCCCCTCGTTCGTCACCGCCATCGCGCTCGTGTCGCTGTTCTCGGTGCGGCTGGGCTGGTTCCCGGGGCCGGGCGGCACGCCCGTGGGGTTCTCGGACCGGCTGTACCACCTGACGCTGCCCGCCTTCGCCCTGGCGCTGACCTTCGCCGGTCTGCTCGCCCGGGTGACCCGTTCGGCGATGCTCGACGAACTCGGCCGCGAACACGTCGAGGTGGCCCGCGCCCGCGGTGTCGCGCCGCGGGCCGTGGTCCGCAAGCACGTGCTGCGCAACGCCCTGGGTCCGGTGGTCACCGTCGGCGGCACGATGCTCGCCGGGCTGCTCATCAGCACCTCGATCGTCGAGACGGCCTTCGACGTGCCCGGACTCGGCTCCCTGCTCGTTCAGTCGGTGACCGCGTAGGAGTTCTCGGTCGTCGAGTTGATCTAGCTGCTGTGCGTGGAGGGCTTCGTCCTGGTGATCCTCGGCGTGGTGCTGCTCGCCCCCCTCATCGACCCCCGGCTGTCCCTCCACGGGGAAGGCTCCTCATGACCCTCACCCAGCCCGCCGCGCCCTCCCCGGCCGGCGCGGCGACCACACCGCTGCGCCGCCGGCCCGGCCTGCGCGGTCTGCGCCGCCTCGGCCAGGGGCCGCTGTTCACCGCCTCGGTCGCGGTGCTCGCCCTGCTCGTCCTGGTCGCCGTACTCGCCCCCGTCCTGTCCCCGTACGATCCCGAGGTCCTCGACCTCTCCACGAGCCTGGGCGGAACCACCGCCGAGCACCTGCTCGGCACCGACCAGTCCGGCCGGGACGTGCTGTCCCGGCTGATCCACGGAGCCCGCACCGGCCTGCTCGGGCCGTTGCTCGTCGTCGGGGTCTCCACCCTGCTCGGCACCCTGCTCGGAGTCGTGGCGGCCTGGCGCGGCGGCTGGGCGGACGCTTCCTGTCCCGCTCCATGGACCTGGCCTTCGCGATCCCCGGCCTGCTGCTCGCGATCCTGCTCGTGTCCGTCGTCGGCTCCGGCATGACCGCCCCGGTGATCGCCATGTCCGTGGCCTACACCCCGTACGTGGGAAGGCTGGTGCGCGGGATCGCGCGCCAGGAGAAGGCCCGCGCGTACATCGAGTCCTACCGGGTGCAGGGCTTCTCCGGCTGGAACGTGTGCCTGCGCCACCTGCTGCCCAACATCGCCCCCACGGTCTTCGCGCAGTCCGCGATGAACTTCGGGTACGCGCTGATGGACCTGGCGGCGCTCTCCTTCCTCGGGTTCGGCGTGCAGCCGCCGACCGCCGACTGGGGCGCCATGATCAACGAAGGCCAGTCGGCCGTCCAGCAGGGGGCGATGCTGCCCGCCCTGGCCCCCTCGGCGTGCATCGTGCTCGCCGTGGTGGCGTTCGGCATCGTCGGCGAGGGGCTCGCCGACCGGATCGCGAGGCGGGAACGGTGAACGCCATGACCGAGGAGAAGACACCCGCGGGCGGGCCGCCCGTGCTGGAGATCGACGGGCTCGGCATCCGCCTGCCCGACGGGCGGGCGGCCCGGCCGATCCTGGACGGGGTCTCCCTGCGGGTGCTGCCCGGCGAGACCGTCGGCCTGGTCGGCGAGTCCGGATCCGGCAAATCGGTGGCCTGCCGCAGCGTCCTCGGGCTGCTGCCCGCCGGCGCCCGCACCAGCGGACGGGTCCGGGTCGCCGGCCGGGACGTGCTCGCCATGAACCGCGCCGAGCGGACCGCGCTGCGCACCCGGCAGGTCGCGATGGTCTTCCAGGACCCGCGCGCCTCCGTCAACCCCCTGCGCCGGGTCGGCGACTTCCTCACCGAGGGGCTGCGCGCCGCCGGAACCCCCGCCGCCTCGGCCACCGCCCGGGCCGAGGAACTCCTGGACGCGGTCGGCATCCGCGATCCGCGGGGCGCCCTGCGCCGCCGGCCGCACGAGTTCTCCGGCGGCATGCTCCAGCGGGTGGTCATCGCCGCGGCGCTCGCGGCCGAACCCGCCCTCCTCGTGGCCGACGAGCCGACCACGGCCCTGGACGTCACCACCCAGGCGGAGATCATCGCGATCCTCACCCGGCTGCGCGCCGAGCACGGCACGGGCCTGCTCTTCGTCACCCACGACCTGGAACTGGCCTCCGCCATCTGCGACCGCGTGTACGTGATGTACGCCGGCCGGATCGTCGAGACCCGCGGCACCGACGAGCTGTTCGAGCAGCCCCGCCATCCGTACACGGCGGGACTGATCGCCTCCACCCCGCGCATCGAACGGGGTTCACCGGCCCCGCGTCCGATCCCCGGCCGCCCCGTCTCCCTCGCCGAGTCGCCGCCGGGCTGCGCCTTCGCCGCGCGCTGCGCCCACGCGCTGCCGCGCTGCTCCGAGGAGACACCCGCACTCGCGCGCCACGGCGACGGATTCGCCGCGTGCCACCGTGCCGACGAAGGGATCGTGCTGTGAGCACCGTGACGCAGGAACTCGTCGTCGAGGGGCTGTCCAAGCGGTACGGGAACCACGCGGCCGTCGACGACGTGTCGTTCACCCTGGCACCCGGAACCTCCCTCGCCCTGGTCGGGGAATCCGGCAGCGGCAAGACCACGACGGTCCGCATGCTCGTCGGGCTGGAGCGCCCGGACGCCGGCACCGTCCGCCTCGGCGGCCGGGACCGTTCGGCGCCCGTGCGCGGCCGGACCGAGCGGCTGGCCCGGGCCCGGGAGATCCAGATGGTCTTCCAGGACCCCTACCTCTCGCTGGACCCGCGGGTGACGGCGGCCGGCTGCGTGGACGAGGTCCTGCGGCTGCACACCCGGCTGGACACCGCCGCCCGCGCGGCCAGGGTCGCCGAACTCCTGGAACAGGTCGGCCTCGGCGAGCGCGAGTCCTCGGCGCTGCCCAGGCGCCTGTCCGGCGGGCAGCGCCAGCGCGTGGCCATCGCGCGCGCCCTCGCGGTGGAGCCCCGGATCCTCGTCCTCGACGAGGCGGTCGCCGCGCTCGACGTGTCCATCCAGGCGCAGATCCTCGAACTGCTCGCCACGATCCGCCGCGAGTCCGGCATCGGCTACCTCTTCGTCACCCACGATCTGGCGGTGGTCCGGCACATCGCGGACGAGGTCCTGGTCCTCAAGTCGGGGAAGGTCGTGGAATCGGGCCCGGCCGGCCGGGTCCTGGACGAGCCGGAGCACCCGTACACGCGCCTGCTGCTCGACTCCGTACCCCGGCGCGGCTGGGACCCGGGCGCCGCGCTCCCGGGGCGACGGGCACTCGGCTGACCGGCACCGGTCGCCGCCGGTCAGCCGCAGGTCAGCCGCCGATGCGGGCGATCAGGAGGGCCACGTCGTCGTCCGCGGCGGCCGGGACGAGGTGGCTGATCAGCGAATCGCACAGGTGGTCCAGCTGCCGCTGCGGATCGGCGAGCAGGCGCGTCAGTTCGTCCAGCCGCTCGTCGAGGTCGAAGCCCCGGGCCTCGATCAGTCCGTCGGTGTAGAGCACGAGGAGGCTGCCGGGGGGCGCCGTGAACCCGGTGGCCGTGAAGGCGACGCCCCCGACGCCCAGGGGGACGCCGGGCGGGGTGTCCACGAGGCGGACCGTGCCGTCGGGCAGCACGAGGGCGGGCGGCGGGTGCCCGGCCCGGGTCACGGTGCAGTGTCCGGTGACCGGGTCGCAGACCACGTACAGGAAGGTGGCCAGCATCGGCTCGGCGAGATCGCCGAGGACGGCCTCCAGCTGGTGCAGCAGCCGGACGGGCGGCAGGTCCAGCCGCGAGAGGGCCCGTACGGAGGCGGACAGGCGGCCCATCACCGCGGCCGCGGAGATGCCGTGGCCCATGACGTCGCCGATGAGCAGGGCCGCCTTGCCGCCGGCCAGGGGCAGGACGTCGTACCAGTCGCCGCCGACCTCGTTGACGTCGCTCGCGGGGAGGTAGCGGTGGCTGACCTCGATGCCCGTGGGCGGGGTGATGTGCTGGGGCAGCATGCTGCGCTGCAGGATGACGGCGGTCTCGTGCTCGCGGTGGTAGAGCCGGGCGTTGTCGATGCTGAGCGCCGCGCGGGCCGTGAGCTCGCCGGCGAGGGTGACGTCCTCGGATCCGAAGGGTCCCACCGGGCGGGTGCGGTAGAAGGTGGCGACGCCGAGCACCGTCTCCCGGGCCACCAGCGGCGCCATGATGAACGAGTGCACACCCACCGCGACCAGCTGCGCGGGTTTGGCCGAGTGCCGGGCGGCGGGGGCGACGGCCTGCTCGTCGAGCCGGGCGACCAGGAAGGTGTGCCGGGCCGTGAGGGCCTGCGTGTACGGGGCGGCTGCGGGGAAGACGAGGGTCCTGCCGAGCGGGGCGAGGATGTCGGTCACCGTCGACCCGGACAGCGGGGCCTTGCCCAGGCGCCGCAGGCCGACCCCGCCGGTCAGCCCCATGCCGGGCTCGTCCCCGCGCGCCAGCGCGTCCAGGACGTCGACGGTGACGGCGTCCGCGAGGCGCGGCACGGCGAGATCGGCGAGTTCCTGCGCGGTGCGCTCCAGCTCCAGGCTGGAGCCGACGCGGATGCTGGCCTCGCTGAGCATGGCGAGCCGGCGCCGTCCCGCCTCGGCCTCCACGTGGTCGCGCTGCTGCTCGGTGATGTCGACGAGGGAGGCGATGACACCGATCGGCATGCGGGCCGGGTCCTCGACCCGGACGTAGGAGCACGACCACACCCGGTCGTGGTCCGGTTCGGCAGGCGTACGTCCGACACGGCGGCGGTCCAGGAGGGGCTCCCCGGTCTCCAGGACCTGGAGCATGGCCTCCTCCATCTCCAGCGCGTTCACCTCCGGGAGGATCTGGGCCAGGCGGCGCCCCACGTGCGCCGACTCCGGCAGGCCGTTCATCTCCTCGAGCGCGGCGTTGACCTGCAGGAACCGCAATTGTGTGTCGAGTACGGCGATGCCGACCGGGGAGCGGGAGAACAGGCCGTCCCACACCGCCGAGGACCCGCGGATGCGCCGTGCCGCATGGGCATCGGCGAGGAAGACCAGCACCGTGGCCGTGCCGTGCTGCCGGTCGGACACCGGGGAGGCCCAGATCTCCACCTCCAGCGGGCGCCCGTCGCGGTGCCAGGCGGTCACCGTGCCCATCACGCCCCGCCCGCTGGCCGCGGCCTCCCACAGGGAGCGGCCCAGGCTCCGGTCGGCCCCCGGATGGAGCAGGTCGGCGATGTTGCGGCCCAGTATCTGCGGCGGGGCGTAGCCGAGCAGCTCCTGCGCGACCTGGTTCCAGCGCACGACCGTCCCGTCGGCGCTGGTGGCCACCAGCGCTACCGGCAGGGCGCCCATCCATCCGCCGGCGGCCTGCGCGGCCCCGCTGATCAGCTCCTCGACCGGCATGTGCTCACTCATACGGCACCTGAACCCAACGCGGCGGCGTCCTTGCCCTGCGTTCCGGGGTCCCCGTCGGGGCGCCCCGAGCCGCTCCGGCGGACCCTCCGGGAACCGTGTCCCACGGATCCATCGTCTGCCGGTCCGCCCGCCACCGCCTCCCGTCCGCCGCCGGGGCCCTCGCGCACCGGCCGTCCGGGCGGTACGAGGCCCTTCCGTCGCGCGGGGCGGCCGGCTGGTACGAGGCCGTTCACGCGGATGGCCGGCCCGGTCACCATCGGTCACCGCCCCGGGGCCGACCCGCAGCCGGCGCTGGACCGGTCCGCGCAGCAGGGAACGGCCGCCTCCCTCCGGAGAGGGGGGCGGCCGGTCCCTGCCGTCAGTTCCGGGCGGTTCCTGCCGTCAGCTCCGGGCGGTTCCCGCCGTCACAGCTTGCGGCACAGCAGGGCGTCCGGGGTCTTGCCCTTGGCCCATGCTCCGGTGAAGGCGAGGCCCGCGGCGTACTCGTCCGTCGCGCACTGCCCCTTGTAGTTGCCCTGGGCGAACTCTCCGCCCGGGCCCCCCGCCGGCCGGTTGTCCCCGCGGTCGAACCAGACGGTGCGGCCGTTCGTCCCGAGGGTCCGGCCCGCCTGGGCGCACAGGACCGCGGAGACGGCCTGGCCGCGCACGCTGTAGCCGGTCATGAACTGGTTCGGCCCGCACTGGTACTTGGTGTACCCGCCCGCCCAGTCGCCCTGCTGTACGTGGCGTTCGTCCCGGACCGCGACCGGCGCCGGGCCGGTGGCCGCGAGAGCCGCGGCGCCGGAGTCGGTGCACAGGCCGCGCCCGTCGCGGTGCGCCACACCGACGAGCCGCTGTCCGTCCGGGCAGGCCGCCTTGCGGGCTCCCTGGTCCCAGTCCCCGACGGCCCGTGCGCGCAACGACTGGACGGCGTCGGCGTGGTCGAGGTTGAGCATGTCCCAGGTGTCGGTGACCGCGACCTGGCCGGTCCTCTGCGGTGCGGCGACGAGCCGGTTCCAGTCGGTGGCCCGCCAGTCGGCGCCGTCCAGGATGCCGGAACGGCGGCCCGTGGCGTCGAAGTTGAGGATCGACCAGGTGCCGTGGCCGGTCCAGCCGACCAGGGGCCAGTAGGCGAAGTCGGTGTCGTTGGCGACCAGGTAGTCCACGAAGTTGCCGAACCAGGCACGTGCCTGGACGTTGGTCTCGTCGCTGCCGATGCCGAACTCGCTGATCCACACGGGTGCGGTGAAGTGGGCGCCGGTCTCGGCCGCGACGTAGAACGCCTGCCGTTGCAGGGTCGCGAACAGGTCCGTACGGGAGAGTTCCTGGTAGCGGAGGTCGTGGGTCTCGCCCATGCCGGTCGCGCCGGTGTGGTTGGGCCCGGTGTAGCCGTAGAAGTGGGCCGAGTACACCAGCTTGTTCGAGGCGACGAGGGTGTGCGAGAGGGTGCGCACCGGTTCGAGGGTCGGGCGCCCGTGGGGGAATCCGTCCGCGGGTATGCCCTGCCAGTTGATGCCCTCGACGACGATCAGCAGGTCGGGGCTGACCTCGGTGAGCAGCCGGTCGCCGAGTCGCTGCGAGGCGGCCCACCAGTCGTGGTCGTCGCCCCAGCTCCAGTTGGCGTCGTCGGTGACGGTGCGGCGGACCTCGTTGTAGAGGTCGGCGCCGACCACGCGCTTGTTGTCCTTGTAGCGGCGGGCGAGGCCGATCCAGTCGTTCTCCCACTGCGCGGTGGACTGGCTGGTGTTCCAGCGTTCGTTGCCGTCCAGGCCGCAGCAGAAGCGCGAGGTGTTGGTGTGGTTGTTGAGGATGACCGCGAAGCCCTCGGCGGTGGTGGCGGCGACGACGGCGTCGAAGACCTGCAAGGGGGTCTTGCCGCGCAGTTCGGGGTTGGCGGCGACCGAGGCGTCGGAGACCGGCCGCTGGTCGTGCAGCATCTCGTTCGAGAACGGCAGCCGGATGCTGTTGATGCCCAGGTCGTGGAATCCGGCGAGGATCCTCGGGATCGGCGCGCGGTCGAGGCCGAGCGGCATCTGATCGGCCTTCTCGCCGTCGTGGTGGGAGGCCGGGTCGTTGATGTCGCCGGATCCGCTCCACGAACCCTGGGCTCCGTGCCAGTTCGCGGACTTCAGCTTGAAGCGGTTGCCGTCGGCGTCGACGATGTAGCGGCCCCGGGTGCTGAGGGGCGCACGCCAGGAGTCGGACAGGGCGTCCGGCGCGTTCGCCGTCATGGCGGTCGCGGCTGCCGCGGGCTCGGTCGCGGACGCCACCGCCGTCGGGGCGCCGAGCGCTCCGAGCAGGAGCGCCGCGGCGAGTGCCGCCGGCAGTAGGGGTCTTCTCACAGTGTCCTCCGAGGGCCTGAGGGTGGACGTACGTGGTGAAGCGGTGGTGCCGGTGACTCGGTCGTACGGTGGTGCGGTGGCACGGTCGTGTCAGTGGTGCCGGTGGTGCGGTGTGCGGTCCGCGGTGGTGGTCAGCCGATGTCGCCGCCGCCGAGGACGGCGGCGCCCCGCGGCTCGAGGGTGACGTGGTGCACGAGGGGCCTCTTGACGTCGAGGAGGTCGCGGCGGCCGTCCGGCAGGGGCACCTCCTGCGTGTCCTCGGTGTGGTTGAGCAGGATGAGGACGTCGTGGTCCGCCCCGTGCCGGACGGTCGCCTGGATGCCGGCGTGCAGGCCGGGCAGCACGGGCGCGACCCCCGCGTCGGCGAGCGAGCGCTCGACGAGGGCCCGCATCGTCACGGGATCGGGCCGGGTCGCGACGTAGCGGGCGGTCCCCGCGCCGTGGGTGTGCACGGTGGCCGCGGGACGGTCCTCCCAGTCGGGTCCGGCGAAGAGGAGCTCGGGGCGGGCGCCGGTGAGCTTCACGTCCTCGCGCCACAGCGCGGCCGGCGCGGGGGCCGGGGTACCCGCCTCCGCGGCACGCAGCGCGACCGCCTCACCGGCGGCGGCCGGCCAGAACTCCTCGACCCGTACGCCCAGTACGTCGCCCAGCGCGGCGGGATAACCGCCGGTGTGCACGCGGTCGTGCTCGTCGACGATCCCGGTGAAGAACGACGCGAGCAGGGAGCCCCCGGCGGCCACGAACGCGGCGATCCGGGCGGAGTCCTCCGCCGACAGCAGGTAGTGGCTGGGCAGTACGAGCAGCTTGTATCCGGAGAGGTCCGCGGAGGGGTGGACCACGTCGATGCCGACGCCCGCCTCGAACAGCGGGGCGTAGTGGTCGAGGACCCGGTCGAGGCAGCGCACGCCCTCGGAGGGGTGCGAATCGAGCTCCATCGCCCACCAGTTGTCCCAGTCGAACACCACCGCGACCTCGTTGCGGAGGAGCGTGCCGGCCAGTTCGGGCACCAGGGCCAGTTCCCGGCCGAGTTCGCGCACCTCGGCGTGGACCCGGGTTCCGGGGCCCGCGTGCGGGACCATGCCGGAGTGGAACTTCTCCGCGCCGCCGCGGGACTGCCTCCACTGGAAGTACATGACGGCGTCCGCGCCCTGCGCGACGGCCTGCCAGCTCCACAGCCGCATCCGGCCGGGGGCCTTCCCCCCGTTGCGCCCGCGCCAGTTGACGGCGGACGGGGCCTGCTCGGTCAGCAGCCAGGGCTTCCCGCCGGCCGCCCCGCGCAGCAGGTCGTACGAGAGTGCCGCGCCGATGTGCGCGGACCCCCAGTGCGGGTCCGGATAGCTGTCGAGGGCGAGGACGTCCATCTCGGAGGCCCAGGAGTGCACGTCGACCGTCTTGTGCCCGGCGAGGAAGTTCGTGGTGACCGGGGTGTCGGGGGTGATACGGCGCAGTACGTCGCGTTCGAGGGTGAAGCAGGTGCGCAGCGCGTCGCTGCTGAACCGTTTGAAGTCGAGCTGCTGGGAGGGGTTGGGGTAGGTGGGTGCGGCGCGCGGGGGCAGGACCTGGTCGAAGGAGGTGTAGCGCTGCGACCAGAAGTCGGTGGACCAGGCCTCGTTGAGCGTGCCGACATCGCCGTACCGGGCCGCCAGCCAGTTCCGGAAGTCCGCGGCCGAGGTGTCGCAGAAGCATTCGGCGACGTGGATCCCGTACTCGTTGCCCACGTGCCACAGTCCCAGTGCCGGGTGGTCGCGGTAGTGCGTGGCGACGGCTTCGACGAGGCGGACGGCCCGGTCGCGGAAGACCGGGCTGGAGGGGCAGAAGTGCTGGCGGCCCCCTGGTGACAGGACGCCTCCGGAGGCGGTGACCGGGAGGATCTCGGGGTGTTCGACGGCGAGCCACGGGGGTGGCGAGGCGGTCATGGTGGCCAGGTCGGCGGTGATGCCGTGGGCGGCCAGGTCGTCCATGACGGTGTCGAAGAAGCCGAAGTCGTAGGCGTCGCGGGAGGGTTCCACGCGGGCCCAGGCGAAGATCGCGAGGTTGACGAGGTTGACGCCCGCCTCGTTCATCAGGCGCAGGTCCTCGGCGCGGGTGGCCTCGTCCCACTGTTCGGGGTTGTAGTCGCCGCCGAATCCGAGGCCGCCCAGTCGCGCGGTGAGGCTGCGGGCACGGTCTCGTGCCGGAGAGTTCATCTTGCTTACCCCTTCGGGGACTTCATGACGCGTCGCGTCTCGTGTGCGCGGCCGGTCGCCGTCGGGCGGCGGCCGGTTCAGACCCGCGGCGGCGCCGTGCTGGCGCGCCGGATCAGGGTCGGCTCGACGGACACGACGGACGCGTCGGTCGACGGAGCGCCTTCGATCTGGCTGAGGAGGCGGTGCACGCAGGCCGCACCGACCCGGGAGAGGTCCTGGTCCACGGTGGTCAACGGCGGGAGGAAGTAGCCGGATTCGGTGATGTTGTCGAAGCCGACGACGCTCACGTCCTCGGGGACCGAGCGCCCCGCGTCGCGCAGCGCCCGGACCAGGCCGAGCGCCATCTGGTCGTTGGCGGCGAACACGGCGGTGACCTCGGGCCGGGCGGCCAGTTCCCGGCCCACCAGGTAGCCGCTCTCGGCGGTCCAGTCGCCGTGGACGGCGGCCGGGACGGGGGCGCCCGCCGCCCGGAGCACGCGCTGCCACGCCTCGGCGCGGCGGCGTGCCGGGTGGGAGTCCTGCGGGCCGGCCAGGTGCCACACGGTGGTGTGGCCGAGCTCCAGGAGGTGCCGTACGGCGATCTCCGCGCCGGCGGCGTGGTCGGTGTGGACGCCGGGATAGCGGTGGTCGTCGCCGCCGTCGACGACCACGACCGGAAGCCCCAGGGGAAGCATCAGCGAACCGGTCAGGATCTGCGCCTCGTTGACGATGACCCCGTCGACCGCGTGGCCGCTCAGCCGCCGGAACGCGTCCAGCACGGCTTCTTGGGTCTGTGCCTGCGGGACGACGACGTTGACCGAGTACTCGGTGGACTGCACGGCGGAGACGATCGACTCCAGGGTGCGGGCGTTTCCGTGCGCCTTGAGGTCGAAGCTGATGACGCCGATCATCCGGAACTTGCCGGTGGCCAGCGCCCGGGCCGCGGTGTTGGGCCGGTACCCGAGCATGCGTACGGCCCGGACGACCTTGTCGCGGGTCGCGTCGTCGACGCGGGCGGTCGCGTTGACCACGCGGGAGACGGTCTGCGCCGACACCCCCGCCATGGCCGCGACGTCCGCCATCGACGGAGGTCTGGGGCGGTCGTCCGCCGGGGACCGGGGCTTGCGCGGCCGCTGCCCGTCCTTCGCCATGGTGCGGCTCCTCTCGGTGGTGCCCGGCGTGTTCCTGGCCTTCATCATGTTTGCGCGAACATGCCGTGTTGGTCAACAGGTTGCCGGGCGGCCCGAGAAGTAACCGGCCCATCGGCCACCCCGGCGCGAACCCTCGGTAACCCCTAACAGGCAGGGGAATTGACGAGGCGACAGACAGGTCGGTCAAAACCCTTGACACCCACTCAGGGCTGTCGACACACTTCCGAACCGCGCCACCATGTTGGCGCTAACATGCATCGGAGGTCTTATCCGTGAGAGTCGGCCAAGCCCCGGTCGGCGATGGGCATGTCGCCGGCCGCCACCGCCGGGGACCGCGGTGAAGCGCGGCGCTGTTCGGCGCAACCTCACCGCCCACGCCTTCTTCCTGCCGTTCCTCTGCGTCTTCGCCGTCGGCGTCGTCGCCCCGCTGGTGTACTCGGTCAACCTGAGCCTCTACCAGGAGCGCATGGTCGGCGGGATGGTCTTCACCGGCCTGGACAACTACACCAAGGCCTTCAAGGACAACCTGTTCCACGCCGGGCTCGGCCGCGTCGCGCTCTTCTTCGCGATCCAGGTGCCGCTCATGCTGGGCCTCGCCCTGCTGGCGGCCCTCGCGATCGACAGCGGACGGCTGCGCGCGCCCGGGCTGTTCCGGATCGGCATCTTCGTCCCGTACGCCGTCCCCGGCGTGGTCGCGGCGCTCATGTGGGGCTACCTGTACGGGGACCGTTTCGGTCTGGCCGGCGAGATCGGCGACCTCCTGCACACGGAGCTGCCCGACCTGCTCTCCGGGGGCTGGATGCTCGCCTCCATCGGCAACATCGTCACGTGGTCGTACGTGGGCTACAACATGCTGATCTTCTACGCCGCGCTGCGGTCCGTCCCCGAGGAGCTGTACGAGGCGGCCGAGATGGACGGAGCCGGAGCCTTCCGCAAGGCGTTCAGCATCAAACTCCCGGCGCTGCGACCGGCGTTGCTGATGGCCACCACGTTCTCGGTGATCGGCAGCTTCCAGCTCTTCAACGAACCGAGCGTGCTGCAGTCGCTCGCGCCCGCCGCGGTGACCACGAACTACACGCCCAACATGTACGCCTACAGCCTCGCCTTCGACGGGCGCCAGTTCAACTACTCGGCCGCCGTCGCGGTGCTGCTCGGCCTGGTGACCGTGGTCGTCGCGTACGCGGTCCAGCGCGCGACCGCCCGAAGGGAGCGACTCCTGTGACCGCCACCGCGCCCAGGTCCGTCCACCGGCGCCGACGGGGCAAGTCCACCGCCCTGACCGTGGTGATGGGCCTGATGCTCGCCTACACCCTGATCCCCCTGCTCTGGCTGGCCATCAGCGCGACGAAGTCCAACCAGACCCTCTTCGATTCGCCCGGCCTGTGGTTCGGCGACGGCTTCCACCTCTTCGACAACGTACGGGACGTCTTCACCTACGACGGCGGGATCTACCTGCGCTGGTTCGGCAACACCCTGCTCTACTCGGTGGTCGGCGCGGGCGGGGCCTCGGTCATCGCGACCATGGGCGGTTACGCCCTGGCCAAGTTCGAGTTCGTGGGCCGGCGCGTGCTGTCCGCCCTCGTCATCGGGGCGATCTCGATCCCGGCGTCCGCGCTCGCCGTCCCTACGTACCTGCTCTTCAGCGACCTGGGCATCGTCAACACGGCCTGGGCGGTCCTGCTGCCCTCCCTCGCCAGCCCCTTCGGGCTCTACCTGATGCGGGTGTACGCGACCGAGGCCGTCCCGGACGCGATGCTGGAGGCCGCCCGCATCGACGGCGCCGGCGAGCTGCGGATCTTCCTCACGATCTCGCTGCGCCTGCTGGCTCCCGGGTTCGTCACGGTGCTGCTGTTCACCCTCGTCGCCACCTGGAACAACTACTTCCTGCCGCTGATCGTGCTCAACGACCCGCAGCTGTACCCCCTCACGGTGGGGCTGCACCAGTGGGACTCGCTCGCTCAGGGCGGCGCCGGAGCCGGTGCCATTCCGATCCTCCCGCTGGTGATCACCGGCAGCCTCCTGGCGATCGTCCCGCTGGTCGTCGCCTTCCTCTTCCTCCAGCGGTTCTGGCAGTCGGGACTGGCCGCCGGCGGCGTCAAGCAGTAGCCGCGCCCGCCGGGCAGCGGCCCCACCCCCTCACCCTCGCCCCCTCTTCCCCCCTCACGAAAGGATTCGACGTGCCCAGATCCCTGCGGCTGCCGGGCCTCACCCGGACCCTCACCGCGGCCACCGTCGCGGCCCTCTCCCTCTCCCTGACCGCGTGCGGCGGCTCGGCCTCCTCCGACGGCGGCGGCCGCAAGGGAGATCCCGCGGCCGTGAAGGCCGCGCTGGACAAGCCCGCCGAGATCACCTTCTGGACCTGGGTCCCGAACATCGACAAGACGGTCGCGCTGTTCGAGAAGAAGTACCCGAAGGTCAAGGTCAACATCGTCAACGCGGGCCGGTCCAAGGACGAGTACACCAAGCTGACGACCACGCTCAAGGCGGGCGAGGGCGCCCCCGACGTCGCGCAGGTCGAGTACTTCGCGCTGCCCCAGTTCGCGATGACCAAATCGCTGGTCAACCTCGCCGACTACGGCGCGGCCGACCTGAAGGACCAGTTCGCCGAGTCGGCCTGGTCCCAGGTCAGCATCGCGGGCGGGATCTACGGCATACCCCAGGACACCGGCCCGATGGCGATGTTCTACCGCAAGGACGTCCTCGACCGGTTCGGCGCGACCCCGCCCACCACGTGGGAGGAGTACGGCGCGCTGGCCAAGAAGATCCAGGCCGCCGACCCGAGCGTCCACATCACGTACGTCGACCCGGGCGACGCGGGTACGTCCAACAGTCTGATCTGGGACTTCGGCGGCAAGCCGTACACCGTCGACGGCTCCGCGGGGGTCACCGTCGACCTCAAGGACGACAAGGGCGCCAAGGCCTACGCCGACACCTGGGGCCCGATGATCAACGACAAGCTGGTCGACTCCACCGCGAGCTGGAACGACGAGTGGTGGAAGTCGATGGCCGCCGGGAAGTACGCGACCTGGCTGGCCGGGGCGTGGGCGCCCGCGGTGCTGGAGCAGAACATCCCGCAGAGCAGGGGCCAGTGGTCGGTGGCCCCCATGCCGGGCGGCGTCAGCGCGGAGAACGGCGGCTCCTCGGTCGCGGTCACCACGCAGGCGAAGAACAAGGAGGCCTCGGTCGCCTTCGCCCAGTGGATCAGCTCCGACCCGGAGGCCGTCAAGTCGCTCAACTCCGAGGTCGGCCTGTTCCCCGCGACCAAGGTGCTGCTCGACAACCCCGGATTCCGCGGCGCCGAAGTGCCGTTCTTCCCCGGCAGCAAGCCGAACGAGGTCTTCGCCGACATGTCGAAGGCCGTCCGCCCGGGCTGGCAGTACCTGCCCTTCCAGGTGTACGCCAACGCCGTCTTCAAGGACTCCGTCGGTCAGGCCCTGCAGCCCGGCGGCAACCTGCCCGCCGCGCTGGGCACTTGGCAGGACCGGCTGAAGGCGTACGGCAAGGAACAGGGCTTCACCGTCAAGTAGCGGCAACCGTACGTTTCCTCCACCGGCGGGGGGGGGGGGCGGCGGCCCCGCCCCCCCCCGCGCCCGCCAGAACCAGCACCCCCCCAGAGCAAAAAAGAAAAAACCCACAAGCCACACCCCCCAACG
>NZ_JBSGXB010000124.1:0-20487 GCF_053609185.1 Streptomyces sp. NPDC054956
GCGGTGGTCCGCCCGGGAGGCGGAGAACTTCTGGACCCCCGACCGGATGGCGTCGGCCGTCCCGATCACCCGCGGCGGCGCCCCGGCGGCGGGCGACGGGACCGGCCAGGACTTCGACGGCATCCCCGTCGTCGGCCGGATGTTCGTCATGAAGGCCGGCGGCGCGTACTTCTGCACCGCGAGCGTGGTCGCCTCCCCCGGCCGCGACCTGGTGCTCAGCGCGGCGCACTGCCTGCTGGGGACCGATGCCCGGCAGGTGGCCTTCGTACCGCAGTACACGGCCGGGAACCCCCAGCCGTACGGGATGTTCCCGATCCTGCGCGACGCGGGCGGCCGCTCCAAGGTGTGGATCGATCCGCGCTACCGCCAGCTCGGCGCGGACAAGGGCGCCGCGCTCGACGTGGCCTTCGCCCAGGTGGGCCCGGACGCCGACGGTTTCCCGGTGGAGGACGTGGTGGGCGGCAACCGGCTGGTCACCGGCGCCGGGTACGCGCACAAGAAGGTGTCGCTGATCGGCTATCCGGCCTCCGCCGCCCGGCCGCGGCTGTGCGTGAACCGGACGACGAAGTTCACCAGCACCGATCCGGGCATCCCCGGATCGTTCCTGCGCATCGACTGCACCGGCTACCCGGGCGGGACCAGCGGCGGCCCGTTCCTGACCGCGTACGACGAGCGGACCGAGACGGGCGACGTGGTCGGGGTCATCGGCGGCTGGAAGACCGGCGGGGACACCCCCGACACCTCGTACAGCTCCTACTTCGGCCCCGACATCAGGAAGTTGTACGAGACGGCTCTTGCCGGGGCGCGGGTGGCGTGAGCACCCGTACCCAGCGGGTGCGCCGCGGATTGCCCACCGTGCGCGGGGTCGGCGGCGCCCCGTCCGCGGTCAGCGGGTCGGCCGGCGCGAGGCCGAGCTGACGGCGCAGGTCCGCGAGCGCGGTGTGGACCGGCCCGAGGATGACCTCGGCGCGCGGGTGGGCGTGGGCGAGGGCGTGCGCGGCCGTCTCGATGGCCTCGGCGGCGTCCTCGGCGGCGCTGCGGCTCCATCCACCGGGCGCGGCGTGCCCCCAGGGCGCGATGGTGTCGTAGAGGTGGCAGGCGGCATCGGCCACGGCGTCGGCCCGTTCCCCGACGCCGGGCGCCGCGATCATCGGCAGCTCCATGCAAGGTCAACGAGCGGAGCCCGCCGGGGGAACGACGGAGCGGCGGCCGGAAGGGTCTGCGGGCCCGCGGGCAGCCGGACGGGGCGGGAGGCCTTGGGCCTCCCGCCCCGTCACGGGTCATCCGCCGGTCACCCGGACCGTACGAGACCTCAGACCATGAACAGGAGCCGCGTGTTCGGCACCAGCTTCCGGTTCACGCTCGTGCTCTGCACGAAGATCGTGTAGTCGTCGTTGTGGTCCGGCTTGACGCGGACCTCCGTGTCCGGCAGGCCGAGCACGGCGCGGGCCTCCGGCCCCGTGTACACCCGGTCCGTCTTCTTCTCCAGCACCGCGATCTTCTTCCGCGCCTGGATCTTCTCCGACTTGCTCAGCTGATAGAAAGCGCACCCGGTCCGGTAGGTGTTCCCGGATTCGACGACCCAATCCCGGATCGCCGCTTCCCGGGCCACCGGAATCAGCTGGTATTCCGACGGATCCGCCGGGGTGAGACCGGCCGCCTTGATGGTTTCCTCGTTCACCGTATCGGCGCCGGTGGAGAAAACGGCCCGCGATCCACGGATTCCCTTGGTGCGACCCACCATGAATTTCTCGGTCGCGTCCTGGATTACCTGGCCGGCCTCTTCCAGACCCTCCGTGCTCGTGGCGTCCCAGATGGCGATGTTGTCCTTCGGGAATCCGCACTGCATGGCTTCGCGCTTGCCCATCTGGTCCGGCACGAGGACGGCCAGCGTCCAGTTGTCCTCCTGCTTCTCGACCATGTCGGCCACCGCCCGCACCAGCGCGCGGGCGTTCCTGACCGGAGCGTCCGGGCAGCGGTGACTCGCGTTCTCCTGCCCGTCGGTCAGCACGAACGTCAGGAAGCTGTGGTCGCCGTACAGCTGGGCCGTCTGCGCCAGCTCGCTCTGCGACTTGAGCGTGGCCGCCAGCAGGGCCGTCATTCCACCGACCCGGTACAGCTCCTTCAGGGACGGCATCCGCAGCACGTCCTTGTCGTAGATGACGCACTGCACCTTGTCCGCGAATACGTACACCGTCACGCGCGTTTCCTGGTCGAGTTCCTGTGACCGGCGGGCCAGATAGGAAATCTGCTGGTCCGCGACTTCGACGACCTTGCGGCTCAGGTGCGACATGGACGAGCTGGCATCCAGCACGAGAGCAACGTGATTGATGTAGTTCTGAGTTACGGACATAGCCACTCCCCGGTGCTTTCCCGACTTGATGCTCCTATCCTCTCAGCCACCACTGACAATCGGCCTGGGCTCCCGAACGGCCGCCAGGGCCCCGGGGCGGACGCCGCGCCACGGCCTGTTTCCGTGGCGGATCGTCGGATATACCTGGGGGTCGAACCGGATGGACCCGGTCCGCCCAGTGCCCCAGCGGCCGGCGAGACGGAGGAGGAGCCCCGTGCACGAGCGTCAGTGGACCCTGGAGGAGCAGATCGTGGTGGGCGCCGCCCCGGCGGACGTCCACCGGCTGGTCTCCGACCTGCGCAACATGGGCCGTTGGAGCCCGGAGTGCCGCAAGGTCTGGGTGCCGCGCCCGCCGCTGAAGGTCGGCTCCCGGTTCGTCGGGTTCAACAGGAGGGGCCCGTTCGTCTGGTTCACCGTCGGCCGGATCGCCGCCCTGCGGGCTCCTCAGGGGCCCGCGGGAACGGGGGAGTTCGTCTTCGACAGCGGGATCTTCGGTCTCCCCCTCGCCCGCTGGGGGTACCGGTCCGAGCCGCACGGCGACGGCACCCGCGTCACCGAAACCTGGCAGGACCTGCGCACCGGCCGCGGCGCCCGACTGACCGAACTGCTCGGTGTCGTCTTCGCCGGCACCGGCCCGCAACGCCGCCTCGAGGTCAACCGTGCCGGCATGCGGACGACCCTGGCCCGGCTGGCCGCCGAACTGTGAGCGGGCGTCCGGGATCCACGGCCCCTACGCCGCCACGGTCTGCAGCCAGAGCGGGAGCAGCAGCAGGGACACCACCGAGCTCTTGATCACGACGGCGGCGGAGAGGTCCACACCCACGTCGTAGCGCTGGGCGAAGATGAACAGGTTCTGCGGCGTGGGCATCGCGGCGATCAGCACGAGGTAGGTGAGCCACTCGCCCCGGACCCCGAACAGCGCCCCGCACACCGCCCAGGCGAGCAGCGGGAAGACAAGGCACTTGAATCCGATGAGGGCGAGTTCCTCGCGGGTGGTGCCCCGGATGTCGAGGCCGATGCCCCCGAGGTGGAGGCCCAGCGCGAAGAGCGCCACCGGGGAGGCGCTGTCGCCGACGAAGGAGGCCCCGTCCAGGACCACTTCGGGAACGTGCACGGAGAGCAGGTTGAGCAGGATCCCGGCGTTGCAGGCGAGCACCAGCGGGGTGACGAGCGAGGAGCCCACGGCCCGGGCGAGCCGCTGCCCGGGGCCGCCCGCGCCGGGTTCGCCGCGGCCCAGTTCCATGATGGAGATGACCACGAGCGACAGGACGCACACCTGGAAGAGGAGCACCGGGAAGATCGGCGCGGCCGTCCCGAAGAAGGTGATGAAGACGGGGACCGCGAAGTAGGCGGTGTTCACCTGGACCCCGGCCATCACGCGCAGCGCCACGGCGCGCGGCTCCCGCAGCCCGGTCAGCGCCGAGGCCGCGGCGACCGCCACGACCGCGAGGCCGGCGGCGGCCGCGTAGCCGCCGATGGCCCTCCAGTTGAAGAGGGCCGAGAGGTTCGCGGCGTAGATGTTGCCGAACAGGTAGCACGGGACGGCGAAGAGGAAGGCGTAGTCGGCGAAGACCTTGGAGGCCTCGGCCGGGACCACCTTGCGGCGCGCCAGCACCACGCCGCCGCCGAAGGCCAGTACGACCGGTATGAGTTTCTCGAGCGCGGCTGCCCCGCCCATGCGTTCCCGCTCCCCCGACGTTCTGTGATCATCCGGACCGGGCGCAGTCTATGCCGAACGCGTCCGCGGCCCCGGTGGACCGGCGCGGTGGGCGGGCCGCCCGGCGGGTGGGCGCCGTACGGGCCCGGGCGGGTCCGGGCGCATACGCTGGACCGATCATGAGCGACCGAGCCCGATCCCGATCCGCGGCCGCAGCCGCCTCCAAGGCTGCCTCCGCGGCCGCCGCTGCCGCCTCCAGAGCGGCCGGCGCCGCCGCCTCCGCCGCGCGGGACCCGCGCGGGGCGGCCCAGCTCGCGGTGGCGCTGCGCACGCCCGCGCGGGCGGCCGAACCGCTGTTCGCGCAGGCGCCCAAGGCCTGGCAGCGGATGCTGCCGTACTTCGTGACGGCCGTGTGCGTGATGACGCTGCTGCCCGTGACCATCGTGGTGCTGACCAACGACTACGAGGCGGGCGGCGGGTGGGCCGGCGCGCTCGGCGTGGCCCAGACCGTGCCGCTGCTGCTCGCGGTGACCCGGCCGCTGCCCGCCTGGGGCTTGGTGCTGCTCGCGGACACCGTCGGGGCCGTCGTGCTGACCCGGGCCGACCAGGTGGCGGGGCACGCCTGGCCGTGGACGCCGATGGTGATCGTCGGCTACCTGGTGCTGATGGCCTGTCTGGGGCTGCGCGAGTCCATCCGGACCCTGGTCTGGGTGTGGCTGGTGACCGGGGCGACCGGGGTGGTGCTGGGCTTCTTCCAGCCGTCCGGCGTCCTCAACACCATCGCCCTGCTGTTCGTGCTGGGCGGGGTCGTGCTCGCGCTGACGGGGGCGCTGCGCGGGCTCGGCGACGCGCGGCAGAAGATCGCCGAGCAGGAGAGCATCAGCGAGGCCGAGCGGGCCCGGCGCACCCTGTTGGAGGAACGGGCGCGCATCGCGCGCGAGTTGCACGACGTCGTGGCCCACCACATGTCGGTGATCACGGTGCAGGCGGATTCGGCGCCGTACCGGCTGCCCGGCATGGAGGGGCCGGTGCGCGAGGAGTTCGAGGCGATCGCGGCGAGCGCCCGGGAGTCGCTGGGCGAGATGCGGCGGCTGCTGACGGTGCTGCGCGGGGACGAGCCGGGCGGCGCCGACCGGACCCCGCAGCCGGGGATCGGCCGGCTGCAGCAGCTGGTGGAGGCGACCGTACGGGCGGGTCAGCCGGTGGAGTTGGCGCTCGCGGCGGGGGCCGACGGGGCGGCGTCGCCGGCCGTGGACCTGTCCGCGTACCGGATCGTGCAGGAGGCCCTCGCCAATGTGGTGCGGCACGCGCCGGGGGCGCCGACCCGGGTGTCGGTGACCTTCGACGCCGAGGAGGTCCTCGTGCTGGTGGTCAACGGCCCGGCGCGGGACGCGGTGGTGGCGGTGGAGACCTCGGGCACCGGTCACGGTCTGGTGGGGATGCGGGAGCGCGTACGGTTGACGGGCGGGACGCTGGACACCGGTCCGCTCCCCGACGGCGGCTTCCGGGTCGCCGCCCGCCTACCCCTGGACATCCCGGCAGAGGAACAGACTTGACCATCCGCGTGATCATCGTCGACGACCAGGCCATGGTGCGGGCGGGGTTCGCCGCACTGCTGTCGGCGCAGGCCGACATCGACGTGGTGGGCGAGGCGCCCGACGGACGCCAGGGCGTCCAGGTCTCGCGCACGGTCCACCCCGACGTGGTGCTGATGGACGTCCGGATGCCGGAGATGGACGGGCTGAGCGCCGCCCGCGAGCTCCTCGACCCGCCGCCGGGGGTGGTGCACCGGCCGAAGGTGCTGATGCTGACCACCTTCGACATCGACGACTACGTGTACGAGGCCCTGCGCGCGGGGGCCTCCGGGTTCCTGTTGAAGGACGCCCCGCCGGCGGACCTGATCGCGGCGGTCCGGGTGGTCGCCTCGGGCGAGGCGCTGTTGGCGCCGTCGGTGACCCGGCGGCTGATCGCGGACTTCGTCGAGCGACGGCCCGCGCCCCGCAAGAACCCGGCGCTGCGGCTGAACGGGCTGACCCCGCGTGAGACCGAGGTACTGGAGCTCATCGCGCGCGGGCTGTCGAACCAGGAGATCGCCGGACACCTGGTGCTCGCCGAGCAGACGGTCAAGACCCACATCGGGCGGGTGCTGGGCAAGCTGGACCTGCGGGACCGGGCCCAGGCGGTGATCTTCGCCTACGAGGCGGGCCTGGTCCGGCCGGGCGACACCAAGGCCTGATCTCCTCCACCCCCTACCGGGGTATGACATCCGACTTGGCTCCACGGTGCGACGCCCGCGCCGGTACCTCCTTCCTACCTTCCTCCTCGTCACGAGGAAGGGAGAAGGGGCATGCGCCGCTTCGCAAGGACACTGGTCACGGCCGCGGTCGCCGCGACCGTCGTCGCGGGGACCGCGGGATGGGCCTCCGCCGACGCGCAGACGGCCGTCACCGGGCCGCCGCCGGGCACCGCCGCCTGGCTGGCCGAGTCCGTGTCCGGGCGGCCGCTGCCGGATCCGGCGCGGGCGGAGCCGCGGGAGGTCGCGCGGTTCTTCGCCGGGCTGGACCACGGGCGGGCGCGTGACCTCGTACGGTCCCACCCGCTGGTGGTGGGCAACCTGGACGGGGCTCCGCTCCCCCTCAGGTACGAGGCCAACCGGCTGGCCGTCCGCGCCGTGCTGTCGACGGGTGACGCCCGCTTCGCCTCCCTGGCCGCGCCCGGCCGGCAGATCCTGGCGTTCGACCCGCGCGGCCGCGGCACGGTCGCCGAGGTGTTCGGCGACCTGGAGCGGGCGGCGCACGTCTCGGTGATCGTGCCGGGCTCGGACAACGACGCCACCACCTACGACCGCCCGCGCGCCGCGCACACCGGCCCGGCGGGCATGGCCCGCGCCCTGCGCGAGGCCACGTCCGACCGGACCGCCGTCATCGCGTGGACCGGTTACACCACGCCCGTCGGGGTGGGACTGGACGCGGCGACGGGGCGGCTCGCCGAGGCGGGCGCGGTCCGCCTGGCCCGCCTGACGCGGGGGCTCGACGCGGTCGGCGCCCCCGACCCGGTGCTGTTCTGCCACAGCTACGGCTCGGTGGTCTGCGGGCTGGCCGCCCGGCACACGGACGCCACCGACATCGTCGCCCTCGGCTCCCCCGGGATGCGCGCGGACACGGCCGACGCACTGGGCACCGGCGCCCGCGTGTGGGCGGCCCGCGGACCCTCCGACTGGATCTCCGACGTGCCCAACGTGGAGTTCGCCGGACTCGGCCACGGAGCCGACCCCACCTCGGCGGCCTTCGGCGCCCGTCCGGTGCCCGCCGCCGACGTGGTCGGACACACCGGTTACTTCGCGCCGGGCACCCGGTCCCTGAAGGCCTTCGCCGCGATCGCGACGGGAGGCTCCCGATGAGCGCGCCGGGCATCCTCACCCGGGCGCGGGCCGCGGCCCGCCGGATCGACGCGAAGACCCCCGCCCACCGCGACCGGGCGGTCGACGGACTGCGGGCGCTGGCCCTGCTGGCCGTGCCCACCGGGCACTGGCTGCTCGGCGGGTTCACCCTCGACTCCGACGGCGCCCTGCACAACGCCAGCCCGCTCTCCGCCTTCGGCGGCCTGGCCCCGGCCAGTTGGCTGCTGCAGATGCTCGGGATCTTCTTCCTGGTGGGCGGCTACGCCTCGGTGCTCTCCTTCCGGCGGCGCACCGGCACCACGGGGGCCTGGCTGAAGGGCCGGATCGCCCGGCTGGGGCGTCCGGTGCTCGGGGTCACGGCGGTGTGGGCGCTGGCCGCGCCCGTGCTGTACGCGGCCGGGGTACCGGAGGCCACGCTGCGGACGGGGGCCACGCTGGTGATCCAGCCGCTGTGGTTCGTCGGGGTGTACGTGGCGGTCACCGCGCTGACCCCGTACTGCGTCCGGGCGGCCCGCCGGCTCGGCGGCTGGGCGGCGGCTCCGCTGCTCGGCTCGGTCGCGGTGGTCGACTTCCTGCGCTACGGGCCCTTCGCGGACTCGGTGCCGGGCTGGCTCGCGCTGGTGAACATCCTGCCGGGCTGGCTGTTCGCCTACCAGCTGGGCGTGTCGTGGGGCGAGGGACGGATCGGGCGGCGCGGGGCCTGGCTGCTGCTGGCGGGCGGGGGCGTGCTGTTCGCGGTGCTGCTGACGGTCTTCCACTACCCGGCGTCGATGGTCGGCGTACCGGGCGAGGCCCGCACCAACTCGCATCCGCCGTCGCTGCTGGTACTGGCACTGGCGTCGGCCCAGTCGGGGGCGGCGATCCTGCTGAGGGACCGGCTGGCGCGGCTGCTGGTCCGGCCGGCGCTGTGGGCGCCCGTGGTCGTGATCAACCTGTGCGCGATGACGATCCTGTGCTGGCACCAGACGGCGATGCTGGCGGCCGCCGTACCGGGCTCCTTCGCGGGCCCGTTGGCGGGGCTGACGACGGCGCCGGACAGCCTGGGGTGGATCGCGGCGAGGCTGGCGTGGATGCCGGTGTTCGCGGTGCTGCTGCTGGGCATCGCCCGGTACGCGCGCCGGTTCGAGGAGCCGTGGACGAAGGCGACGACGGTGCGCCGGACCGTGGCGGGCGTACTGGCGGCCGGGTTCGCGGTCTTCGCCCTGGGTCTGGCGTAAGGGCCGGCGCGGGACCTGCGAGCACCGGAACGGAACGAGAGCGCCGCTCCCCTGGGGGAGCGGCGCTCTCGGTGTTGCGGAGGTCGTGGACCGCGTCAGGCGATGGAGGCGGCGACGATCGCGGCCACCGCGATGTTGCAGGAGGCCGTCACCCACACGGCGGGGTGCGGCTCGGGGTCGACCACGATGGCACCGAGCTTGCCCGGGGTCACCAGGTCCAGCACCAGGAAGGCCACCGCCATCAGGACGAGGCCGAGGACGCCGAAGGCCGCGGTGGAGAGCAGACCCTTGCCGAAGTCGTCGTACGTCGTCCAGATCGAGGTGAAGACGATGCCGCCGATGCCGAGCAGCGCGGAGGAGAGCATGACGGAGGCGTTGCGGTTGCGCTCTTCCCAGATCTGCTTGGGCAGCTTGCCGGGGGTCAGCACGTCCACCAGGACGATGCCGAGGATGAGCAGCACCAGACCGACGCCGCCGAATGCCGTGGTGCGGCCAAGTCCGTTGATGATGTCGCTCATTGAGAAGCCGTCTCCGCGTGGGTAGGAAAGGGGTCGCGTGCCTGTCGTCGCGGTGGCCGAATCTATCGCACGGCATGGCACCGGACCATGGGGAGGTCAGGAAATGGCAAAGCTCAGGCCCGCGCTGCCCGCGGAAGCGGAGGCGCTGACGGAGCTGGTCATGCGGTCGAAGGCGCACTGGGGGTACGACGCGGGGTTCCTGGCCGCGTGCGCGCCCGAGTTGCGGATCGTGGCCGGGGACGAGGTGCTGCGGAGGATCGTCGTCGCCGAGGGCGGTGCCGGCGGCCACCGGGGTGACGGCGACGGCAGCGGCGCGCCGGTGCTCGGGCTCGCCTCCCTGGACGGGGAGCCACCGATCGGCCGGCTCGGGCTGCTCTTCGTGGAGCCGGCCGCCATCGGACGGGGCGTGGGACGCCTGCTCTACCGGGACGTGCTGCGGCGCGCCGCCGGGCTCGGTTTCCGCCGGCTGCTGATCGACTCCGATCCGCACGCCGCCGGGTTCTACCGGGCCGCGGGCGCGGCGGAGGGCGGCGCGGGGGCCCCCGGCGCGCTGGTGCGGTTCGAGGTGGCGCCCGCACCGCTGGCCGACTGGGCCCGGGCCTGGACGGGGGGCGCGGCCGCCGTGCACGTGGGCAACGTCGCCGAGTACAACGCGCAGTTCGCCGACGCCTCCCTGGACCGGGAGCAGCGGGCCGCGCACCACTACGCCTGTCTGGCCGCCTTCTACAGTCCCCGGCCGGCCGCGCTGGTGCTGCCGCGCGCGGTGCCGGCGGGCTGGATCTCCCTGGTCGGGCGCCAACTGGGCTGGCCCGCCGGGGTGGAGGTGTACGACGGGCTCGCGGAGGACCGCCCGGGCCTGTCGGACGCCGTACGGGCCCGGCCGGCGCTGACCGCACGGCTCACCGGGGCCGGGGGCGGGGCGGGGGCCGCGGCCGGGAGCGCCGCCTGGGCCGACGGGGCCGGGGGTGGCGAGGGGGCCGGGGGTGGCGAGGGGGCCGGGGGTGGCGAGGGGGCCGGGGGTGGCGAGGAGGCCGGGAGTGGCGAGGAGGCCGGGCTGTCCCTCGTACCGTGGGGGCTGACCGCCCCCTTCGCGCGGCTGGCGGGACGGCCGTGGCGGCCGGGCGAGCTGCGGTACGAGTCGAAGTCGGCGGCGCACGGGCTGTTCGGCCGGATCCTGGCGGAGGGCGGCCACCCCGCGATCAGGCTGCCGGCGCAGTGGCGGGCGGACACCCGGCGGGCTGCGGTCCGGCTGCTGGCGGCCCGGGCCCGGGCGGGGAAGAGCACCGTTCTCAAATCGGAGCACGGTGTCGGGGGTTCGGGGACCACCGTGGTGACCCCCGAGCGGGTCCGCGCGGCCGGCGGGGCCCGGGCGGTGCTGCGCGCGCTGCCGCGCGGACCGCTGCTGGTGGAGGAGTACGTGTCCGGCCCGGCGGACGGGCGGGAGCCGCGCGACCTCACGTACGACGGGTTCGTGGACGCGCGGGGCCGGGCGCACGAGGTCGGCGGGGCGGTGATGGACGTGACGGCGGGCGCGTACCGCGGGGCGACGGTGGGGCCGGGGGTGGTGCCGGAGTGGGCCGGGAAGCCGATGGCGGCCTTCGGGGAGGCGGTGGGCCGGGAGCTGTCGGCCGCCGGCTACCGGGGCTGGTTCGACATCGACTTCGTCGCCGACGGCACGGGCCGGCTGGCGCCGACGGAGACGAACCTGCGCCTGACCGGACCGTCCGTGGCCTTCATGGTGGCGGCCCGGCTCGACGAACTGCGGGGCGCCGGGCACCTCGTGCGGATCGCCGACCGGGTGGAGCTGGGCGCCCGCCTGCCGGAGGCCGCGTTCGACGACCTGTGCGAGCAACTGTCCCGCCGGTGCGCGGCGATCGGGGCGGTGTTCGTCCCCGCCATCCCGACCGGCGCCTTCGAACCGGCGCCCTGGATGGGCGCCCTGGTGGCCGCGACCAACAGGGAGGTGCTGGACGCGGCCGAGCGGCTGGTGCGTACGGAGGCGCTGTCGGTCGGCGCGATGTTCGAGCGGATCGACTGGGGCCGGTCTCAGCCGGTCTTGTCGGGCTCCACGTCGAAGACGTTGAGCGGCGGGCGGGAGGCGTAGACCGCCACGATGCCGGCGGCGATCATCAGCGGGATGTTGAAGGCGTAGACGAGGGCCGCCTGCTGCGGCCAGTCCTGTTTGGCGGCGAGCCGGTAGAAGTTGTCCTGCGGCCACCAGGCGGCCAGCAGGTAGACGATCGCCAGATGGGCGGCCGCGGTGATGCGCCGACCGCGGCGCCCGTGGCGGCGCATCCGGGAACGGCCCGCGAACAGGAACACCAGACCGGCGGCGAACGCCCAGGACTCGAACAGGTAGAGGAGGAAGAAGAGCGTCGCGTACGGGTTCGGGACGCCGGTGAGGTCCATCGATCCCGGCCAGAAGAGCGAGGCCGCGGCCATGGCGAAGGCTCCCACCACGATCAGCGCGATCCCGCCGAAGAAGCAGGACGCGGGCGCCCAGGAACCCGCGGACCCCCCTGCCCCCGCGCTCGCCCCGTACTTGCCCCCGCCGGTGGTCACCCCGCCCACGCCCGACCACGTGGGCAGGGGCAGGACGGTCCGCTGTTCGCGGCCGGCCCGGTCCCGGGGCAGCCGTGGCAGCCGGAACACGGCGCGCGGCATCCGGTCCGCCGGGAACCTGCCCGCCAGGTGGCGGCGCAGCTCCCCGCTGTCGGGGAGGTCGGCGCCCGGGGGCGAGGTGTCGTTCTCCGGGGCCGGGGCGAGGTAGGCGACGAGCATCGGCCGCGCGTTCTTGCCCCGGCCGGCGCCCCGGACCTCGGCCAGGATCGCTCCGCCGACCCCCTCGTGGCTCCGGATGGCGGATTCGACGGGGTGCGGGTCGAAGGAGCCGTCGTCGCCGGTGATCCGGTCGCGGATCCGGCCGCCGAACTCCAGCAGCCCGTCCGGGCGCAGTGTCCCCAGGTCGCCGGTCGGGATCGCCGCTCCGTCGGCCCGCGCGGTGAGGCGGATTTCCCCGTCGCGCACGTCCAGATGGCAGCCGGGGAAGGGCGTGCCGATCAGCGAGAGTTCCTCGGACCCGTCCAACGGGCCCGCGAGCTGCGGAAGTTCGAACCAGGCTCCGGTGCCCGCCGCCTCGGTGAGCCCGTAGACGTTGAGCAGCCGTGCGCCGGACCGCAGCCGGGCGAGCAGGGCGGAGTGTTCGTCGAGGTAGAGGCGGTCGCCGGTGACGGTGACCATGCGCAGGGACCGCAGGCCCTCGTCCGGGCGGCGCAGGGTGCGCGACAGGGTCGCTTCGCTGTCGCGCACCAGGAGCTGGGTGGCCGTGCCCGGGTCGGTGTGCAGGACGGTGACGCGCTGGGCGTCGATCGCGCGGCGCAGCGACTCGGGCGTCCAGCGCGGGCCCTCGGGCAGGACGAGGGCGCCTCCCCCGCACAGGGCTCGCGTCCATCCGGCGGCGAAGGCGGTGAGGTCGGGGCCGGCGGTGATCAGGTGCCGGTCCTCGGGGGTCAGCCCGGCCGCCCCGGCCCAGCCTTCGTGGGCGGCGAGGAGCGTGCCGTGGCCGACGGGCACGGCCCGCCGGTCCGCGCCCCCGGTGAACAGCACGGCGGCGGTGTCTTCCTGCGCGGCCGGGGCCGGGCCCGCGTGGGCCCGGTCGGTACGGGCCTGCGGGACGCGCGGGGTGCGGACCGGCGGGTCGGTGGACAGCGCGCCCATCGCGGCCGCCTCCGTGTCGAGGCGGATCACCCGCAGCTCCGCGCCGTCGTCCAGGCGCGCCTGGTCGGGGCCGTCGGCGAGCAGGGCGAAGGGCCGGGCGGCGGCGAGTTGGAGCCGCCCGGTGCGCGGGTTGTCGGTGTCGACGACGGTGTAGGCGGCGCCGGCCTTGAGGATGCCGAGGAGGGCGACGAGGAGTCCGGCCCGGGGACCGGCGCCCACGGCGACGACGGCCCGGCCGGGCAGTCCGGTGTTCAGCAGGTGGTGCGCCAACTGGTTGGCGCGTGCGTCGAGTTGTCCGTAGGTGAGGCTCTCGGTGCCGGCGGCGACGGCCTGGGCGCCGGGGGTGTCGCGGGCCCAGCGCTCGAAGCGGGTCAGAACGGTGTCGTCGGTGCGCCGGCCAGTGTGCGTGGAGGACTCTGATCCCTGCGTCATGGCCTGATTCTGCCACCGGGTCCGGACCCGCACGAGGGATCCGAAAATCCCTCGAACGAGAGGGAGTTGGCGATGGATCGGAGTGAGCCGAACCCTTTCCCTTGACCTCGAGTTTGGTTGAGGTCATAGCGTTCGGCGCATGGATATGGAAGTCACCGCCTGGACATCGCTCCACAGCGCCGTCAACGCCCAGCAGGAGCGGCGCCCGCTCTCGCGGGCCGGACTGCGCCGCGTCGCCGCCTTCGCCCGCCCGCACCGTCGCGGGCTGACGCTCTTCCTGCTGCTCAGCGTGGTGACCGCGCTGCTCGCGGTGGCCACGCCGGTGCTCGCGAGCCGGGTGGTCACCGCGATCGTCGAGGGCCGCGAGAGCGGTACGGTCACCCGCCTCGCCCTCCTCATCGCGCTGATCGCGCTCGCGGAGGCGGCCCTCGGGCTGCTCGTCCGCCGGCTGTCGGCCACCCTCGGCGAGGGGCTGATCCTGGACCTGCGGACGGCGGTCTTCGACCACGTGCAGCGGATGCCGGTGGCGTTCTTCACCCGGACCCGCACCGGGGCCCTGGTCAGCCGGCTCAACAACGACGTGATCGGCGCGCAGCGGGCCTTCAGCAACACCCTCTCGGGGGTGGTGGCCAACACGGTGACCCTGCTGCTGACCCTGACCGTGATGCTGGGCATCTCCTGGCAGATCACCCTGCTGGCCCTGGTGCTCCTGCCGGTGTTCGTGCTGCCCGCCCGCCGGATGGGGGCGCGGATGGCGGCGATGCAGCGCGAGGCCTCGGCGCTCAACGCCTCGATGGGCACGCAGATGACCGAGCGGTTCTCCGCGCCGGGCGCGACGCTCGTGAAGCTGTTCGGGCGGCCGGCCGACGAGTCGGCGGAGTTCGCGGCCCGGGCGGCCCGGGTCCGCGACATCGGCATCCGCACGGCGATGGCCCAGTCCGCCTTCATCACCGCCCTGACGCTGGTCTCCGCGCTGGCCCTGGCGCTCGTCTACGGGCTCGGCGGCCACTACGCGCTGCGCGGCACCCTGGACGCGGGCTCCGTCGTCGCCCTCGCCCTCCTGCTGACCAGGCTGTACGCGCCGCTGACGGCTCTCGCCGGGGCGCGGGTGGAAGTGATGAGCGCGATGGTCAGCTTCGAGCGGGTCTTCGAGATCCTCGACCTGAAGCCGCTGATCTCCCAGAAGCCGGACGCCCGCCGGGTCCCGGACGGGCCGGTGGCGGTGGAGTTCGACCGGGTCTCCTTCGGCTACCCCTCCCCCGACAAGGTCTCGCTCGCCTCCCTGGAGGAGGTCGCGACCCTCGACGCCCGGGGCGGTACCGAGGTGCTGCACGAGGTGTCCTTCCGCGCCGAGCCCGGCCAGATGATCGCCCTGGTCGGCTCCTCGGGCGCGGGCAAGTCCACGATCGCCCAGCTGCTCCCCCGGCTGTACGACACCGACGAGGGCGCGGTCCGCATCGGCGGGATCGACGTACGGGACCTCACCGCCGACTCCATCCGCGACACGCTGGGCATGGTCACCCAGGACGGCCACCTCTTCCACGAGTCGGTACGGGCCAACCTGCTGCTCGCCCGTCCGGAGGCGGGCGAGGACGAGATCTGGGAGGCCCTGCGCCGCTCCCGCCTGGACGGACTGGTGGCCTCGCTCCCGGACGGGCTCGACACGGTCGTCGGCGAGCGCGGCTACCGGCTGTCGGGCGGTGAGCGCCAGCGGCTCACCATCGCGCGGCTGCTGCTGGCCAGGCAGCGGGTGGTGATCCTGGACGAGGCCACCGCCCATCTGGACTCCACGTCGGAGGCGGCGGTCCAGGAGGCGCTCGGCGAGGCCCTGGCGGGCCGCACCGCCGTGGTGATCGCACACCGGCTCTCGACCGTGCAGGCGGCCGACCTGATCCTCGTGGTGGAGGACGGCCGCATCGTGGAACGCGGCACCCACGCCGGGCTGCTGGCGGCGGGCGGCCGGTACGAGGAGCTGTACCGCACCCAGTTCGCGACGGCCGGTCCTGACGGGGACACCGGCGCCCCCACCGGTCCGGACGGGGACGCCTCCGGCATCACCGGCGCGGACACGCCGTCGGCGGAGGCCGTTCCGGGCGGCGCGGCGGCCCCGTCCGGCGGATGATGGCCGACAGGCCCGCACGCCCACCCCTCAGCACTGGGAGCAGGAACTGCCGATGGACATCAAACTCGAACTGGTCGCCGTCCCGGTCACCGACGTCGACCGGGCCAAGGCCTTCTACGAACGCGTCGGCTTCCACGCCGACCACGACGTCACGGTCAGCGAGGACATCCGCTTCGTCCAGCTGACCCCGCCGGGATCGGCCTGCTCGATCGCCCTCGGCAAGGGCCTCACCCGGATGACCCCGGGCTCGCTGGACAACATGCAGGTCGTGGTCGCGGACATCGAGGAGGCGTTCGCCGACCTCAAGGGCCGCGGCATCGAGGTCACGGAGATCCAGGACCTGCCCTGGGGTTCCTTCGTCTACTTCTCCGACCCGGACGGCAACGGCTGGGCGGTCCAGCAGACCACCCCGCGCACGGCCCCGGCGGGCTGACCGGACGCCGTCCGGGCACGGTCCGTCAGCGGCCGGCGCGGGCGTTGAGCCGCGCGGCCTGACGGGTCAGGTGGTCGCGTTCCGCCAGGTTGGGCGCCGTGCGGGCGGCCTCGGAGTACAGCCGTGCCGCCGTCGTCAGGTCTCCGTCGCGTTCGTGGAGGTAGGCCGCCACCGCGGTGTGGCGGGGCAGGGAGTCGTCCAGCGCCGCGAGCGCCGCCAGGCCTGCGCGCGCTCCGTCGGCCTCGCCGACGGCCACCGCACGGTTGAGCCGGACGACCGGACTGTCGGTCACGCGCACGAGCTCGTCGTACCACTCGACGATCTGTACCCAGTCGGTCTCCCCCGCGGTGCGCGCGTCGGCGTGCAGCGCCGCGATGGCGGCCTGGGCCTGGAACTCGCCCAGCCGGTCGCGGGCGAGGGCCGCCTGCAGGATCCCGACCCCCTCGGCGATCGCCCCGGTGTCCCACCGGGTGCGGTCCTGCTCGGCGAGCGGGACCAGGCTGCCGTCGGGCGCGGTCCGGGCGGAGCGCCGGGCGTGGTGGAGCAGCATGAGGGCGAGCAGCCCGGCCACCTCGGGGTGGTCGATGGCGGCCGCGAGCTGCCGGGTGAGCCGGATGGCCTCCGCGGAGAGGTCCACGTCGCCCGAGTAGCCCTCGTTGAAGACCAGGTAGAGGACGCGGAGCACGGTGGCGACGTCGCCGGGCTGGTCGAACCGGACATCGGAGACGGTGCGCTTGGCCCGGCTGATGCGCTGGGCCATGGTCGCCTCGGGCACCAGGTAGGCCCGGGCGATCTGGCGGGTGGTCAGCCCGCCGACCGCGCGCAGGGTGAGCGCGACGGCGGACGCGGGCGTGAGCGACGGGTGGGCGCACAGGAAGTAGAGCTGGAGCGTGTCGTCCACCGCGGGCGCGGGTCCGGGCACCGGCTCCTCGTCGACGAGGTCCTCCCGCCGGCGGCGGGCGGTGTCCGCCCGGGTCGCGTCGAGGAACCGGCGCCAGGCCACGGTGACCAGCCAGCCCTTCGGGTCGCGCGGAGGGTCGGCCGGCCAGGTGCGGACCGCTTCGACGAGCGCGTCCTGCACGGCGTCCTCGGCCGCCGCGAAATCTGCTCCGCGGCGGACGAGGACGGTGAGGACGCCCGGAGTGAGGCTCCGGAGCAGGGCCTCGTCCATGTGGGGGCTCACTCCGTGATGGCGGGAGGCGCGGCCAGGAAGGGGCGCACCTCCAGCCATTCGTGGATCGGCTTCCCGCCGGCCCCGGGCGCGGCCGACAGTTCCCCGGCCAGCTCGACGGCGCGCTCGTAGCTGTCGACGTCGATGATCATCCAGCCGGCGACGAGGTCCTTGGTCTCGGCGAACGGGCCGTCGGTGACCGGCGGGCGCCCCTCGCCGTCGTAGCGGACCCACGCCCCCTCGGGGGCGAGCGCCTGACCGTCGACGAACTCGCCGGTCCCCTCGAGACGGGCCGCGAAGTCGTACATGTACTGGACGTGGGCCGAGATCTCCTCGGGCGTCCACTGGTCCATGGGTACGTCGTTGACCGCCGCCGGGGCGCCTCGGTAGTGCTTGAGCAGCAAGTACTTGGCCATCGCGTTCTCCTCGGTCCTGGTGCGACCCCCATTCTGGTCGCGTTCACTACGGGGACGGAGCCGGGCACGCGTTCTCGACATCGCCGTCGGAAATATTTCGGTTCTCTTCTCCCGGCACCGACCCGTGCCCATCGATCCGAGTACTCACCCTCTCTCATCTCTCATATCGAGACGGCGCTGTCCACGATCCGGTCGCACCCTTGCCCCGGAGGCCAGTTCGGGCAAGTATTCCTATCAATCCGATGGGAAAGGTGGGGATTTGACGAAGTGAGGCACGTCAAGGCGTCGGATCCCCCGGCATTGGCCGGGCGCGGTGCCCGGCGCCCGAACGGGCCCGCGGATACGACCGGCATCCCCTCCCACAGCAGGCGCAGCAACCGGGCGACGCCTCCCGACAACGTTCCGGAGTAGCCGACATGACCACCGCCATCGCCCATGGCACCGCCGCAAGACCGGACCCCGCGCCCCGCGACGGCACCGGGGCCTGTCAGTGACGGCCAACCCGACGGCACCGGGCACCGCCGTCCGTCGATCCGCCGACGAGCAGCGCCGCGCGGCAGTCCTGCGCACCGCCCGCGACGTGGCGGACGACCTCGCCGCGGACGCCATCCCCCGCGACCAGGCGGGCAGGGAACCGACCGACGAGGCGGCCCGGCTCCGCGAGGCCGGACTGCTGGCGGCCCTCACCCCGCCCGCGCCCGGCCGCGGGGTGGACTGGCGCACCGGATGCGCCGTCATACGGAGGATCGCCGCGGCGGACAGCTCCGTCGGCGACGTGCTCGCCCGCCACTACGTCCACACGTGGAGCGGACGGTTCTACGCGAGCCGGCAGCACGCGACCGCCCTCGAAGAGGAGTCGGTGCGCGAGCACTGGTTGTGGACCGGTGCGATCCGGACACCCGCACCCGGCGAGGACACCGCCGGCCCTGACCTCACGCTGAAGCCGCGCAGCACCGGATACGTGCTGAACGGCTGCCGGTTCGTGGACACGGCCGCGGCCGTCGCCGACCGGATCGTCGTCGACGCCGTCTGCGCCGTGACCGGTGAGGTCCTGGTCGTACGGATCCCGCCCGGCACGCCGGGCATGACCGTCGACCCCGCCCACGACCGTCTCGGACAGCGCGTCGTCGGCGCGGGCGAGGTGCTCTTCGACCGGGTCGACATCGCTTCCGGACAGGTGCTGGGCCGTCGGCCGCACGACGAGGAGACGACCGCGCCGTTCACCGCGCTCGCCGAACCGGCGCTGCGGCTCGCCCTGTGTCACGTCGGGCTCGGCATCGTCGAGGGCGCCCTCAGCGAAGCGCGCGACCTCAGCAGGGGCGGCCGCGCGTACCGGCTGCCCGGTGCGGACCCGGACCTCTTCCTGACCTACGGGGAACTGGCCTCCGCCGCCCAGACGGCCACCGCCGTGGTCGACCGGGCGACGGAGGTGATGGCGCAGGCCCTCGACACGGGCGCGCAGCTCGACGCCGAGGAGCCCGCGGGGGTCGCCGCCCTGGTCGCCACAGCCGAGACGGTGACCTCGAAGGCGGCCCTGCACGTCACCGCGCGGGTGCTGGAACTCGCCGACGCCCCCGGCCTGGACCGCTTCTGGCGCAACGCCCGCGTCCTGACGGCCCACTACCCCGTGGCACACCGGCTGCGCTCCATCGGCGAGCACTACCTCAACGGCTCCCACCGCGCGGTGGCGGCGGCCTTCCACTGACACCGGGCAGGGGACGAACCACGGATACCGGCGGCTGCCGGGCACGGGCACCCGCCCGGCAGCCGGCCGCGTACCCGCCGCGGAACGCCGGGCGGAGAACGTACGGGATAATGTCCGCATGCGGATTTCAGCCAGGGCGGACTACGCGGTACGTGCCGCACTGCAGCTTGCCGCGTCGCAGGACGACGGGCCGCTGAAGGCCGAAGCGATCGCCGACGCCCAGGACATTCCGCACAAGTTCCTCGAGGGCATCCTCAACGACATGCGCCGGGGCGGTCTCGTACTCAGCCAGCGCGGCGGCAACGGCGGCTACCGGCTGGCCAAACCCGCCCAGTCGATCAGCATCGCGGACGTCATCCGCGTCGTGGACGGGCCGCTCGTCTCGGTGCGCGGGGTCCGTCCCCCGGACCTCTCCTACACCGGCCCCGCCGAGGCGCTCCTCCCCCTGTGGATCGCGCTGCGCGCCAACGTGCGCGAGATCCTCGACGGCGTGTCGCTGGCCGACGTCGCCGCGTCCGACCTGCCCGCCGACGTCTCCGCGCTGGCCCGCACCCCGGACGCCTGGACCAATCCCTGATCCGTCGGCCTCCCCGACCCCCTCCCCACCTGCATGTTCTCGCATCCCGAGACGTTCGCGTCCATCATGTGGTCAGCCTCTTGGGACGGGTCTTCCTGTCTGCCAAGATGCCTACCAACCAGGTGGGAAAACTAGGAATCCAGGGAGGTGGCCGTGCGAACTCCGCATCACGCAGGCCGGATGCTGCCCCTGACTTCCCGTCGGCACATCGACCTGGTCCGTACGTCCAGCGCCATCTGTCAGCCTGCCTGACACCTCCGCAGGGCCTGGCCCCGTACGCGGAACACGCCGGGGCGCTGCGCCGCCCCGCTCTCCGTCGGCCAGGGACCCTCGGCCGGACCTCGCCCCCCGCACGCCTTCCGGCGCGGGCGTGCGACGTACGGGCTCGATGGCCGGCCCCAGCGCCCGCGACACCCATCCGTTCCCGGCCCGCCGCCGCGACCCGGCCGGCGACGGCCGGGAGTGGGTGCCGTGCGTGCCGATGACCTCGCCCCACCCGTCTCCGCTCTCCGTACTTCCCTGAACACCCTCCCGTGAAAGGACACCTCCGTGTCTGCCGCAAGACCGCTCAACATCCTGCGCGCCATCGCCGTCACCGCGACGCTTCCCGTGCTCCTCACCGCTTGCGGCTACGGCTCCGAGGCCAAGAAGGACGAGCCCAAGGACAAGCCCGCCGTCGCGGACGCCGGCAAGCCGCTCTCCGCGTCCGAGGTCCGCATCGGCTACTTCCCGAACCTGACCCACGCCACCGCGCTCGTCGGCCTCCAGG
>NZ_JBSGXB010000125.1:0-20445 GCF_053609185.1 Streptomyces sp. NPDC054956
CGGGAAGGAGACCTCGTAGACGTCTCGCAGCGAGGCGTGGACCGCGGTGAGGATCGGGCCGAGCGCCGCCACGTCGCCCTCCTCCAGCCGGGACACGGCCTCGGTGACACGGGCGTTCTCGGTCACCACGTGGCGGACCAGCGGGACGAGTTCCACCGGCAGGGCCCGCAGGGCCTGCGGGAGTTCCCCTTCGGGCAGGTCGCGCAGGGCGGGCAGGCCGAGCAGGGCCGCGGCCCGTTCACAGCCCGCGCGCAGGGCCGCGTACGCCCCGTCCCCCAGGTCGTGGGTGACCCGGGTGTCGATCACCAGCAGGCGCAGCCCGTGGCCCCGCAGGTCGAAGGGCACCTGCCGGTGCTTCTCCGGGTGGCGGGCGTCGAGGTGCAGGGCGGCCTCGGCGGTGCAGCAGACGGAGGCCATCTGGTCCATGATCCCGCAGGGGACCCCGGCGAAGCCGTTCTCCGCGCGCTGGGCGGTCCGGGCCAGTTCGGGGCCGGTCAGGCCCAGCCCGTACAGCTCGTCGTACGCGACGGCGACCGCGCACTCCAGGGCCGCCGAGGAGGAGAGGCCGGCGCCGGTGGGGACCGTGCTGTCGAAGTGGAGGTCCGCGCCCCCGACCGCGTGCCCGGCCTCGGCGAGCGCCCAGACCACTCCGGCCGGGTAGCCGGTCCAGCCCGTCACCACGCCGGGGGTCAGTCCGGCGACCTCCACGTCGGTGATCCGGCCGTCGCCCTGCGCGCTGTGCAGCCGCAGCCGCCCGTCCGTGCGGGCCCGGGCGGCGAGCAGGGTGGTCTGCGGGAGGGCCATCGGGAGGGCGAACCCGTCGTTGTAGTCGGTGTGTTCACCGATGAGGTTGACCCGGCCGGGTGCCGCCCAGACCCCGTCCGGGGAGCCGCCGAAGAGCTGCCGGAAGGTGTCGGCGGCCCGCTCGGCCCGGCCGTCCCGCCCGTCGTCGTACCGCTGAACCGTCGCGTTCACGCGAGGACCTCCCGAAGTCGTCGCGCGGCCGCCTCGGGGGCCACGTCGTTGATGAACGCCTCCGTCCCGGACTCCGTCCCCGCGAGGAACTTGAGCTTGTCGGCGGTCCGGCGGACGGTGAACAGTTCGAGGTGCAGGGCCAGTTCCCCGCCCCCGGTACGGGGCGCCTGGTGCCAGGCCGAGATGTACGGGGTCGGCGCCTGCGGCTGCCCCGGTGCGGGGAACAGCCGGTCGAACCGGCGCAGCAGGTCCAGGTAGATGCCGGGGAACTCGGCCCGCTCGGCCTCGGTGAGGCGGGTCAGGTCGGGGACCCGGCGGTGCGGGTAGAGGTGCACCTCGTACGGCCAGCGGGCGGCGTAGGGCACGAAGGCGGTCCAGTGCTCCCCGGCCGTCACCACCCGCTCGGTGGCGGCGCGGGCTCCGGTCAGCAGGTCCTCGAAGAGGTTGCGGCCGGTGGTGGCGCGGTGGGCGGCCGCGGCGGCCGTCATCTTGGCGGTGCGCGGCGTGACGAAGGGGAAGGCGTAGATCTGGCCGTGCGGGTGGGCGAGGGTCACGCCGATCTCGGCCCCCCGGTTCTCGAAGCAGTACACCTGCTCGACGCCCGGGAGGGCGGAGAGCTCCGCGGTGCGGTCGGTCCACGCGTCCAGGACCAGGCGGGCGGCGGCCGGGGTGAGGTCGGCGAAGGCGGCCTCGTGCTCCGGGGTGAAGCACACGACCTCGCAGCGTCCCGTCTCGCCCGCGAGCGAGGGGAAGCGGTTCTCGAAGACGGCCACCTCGTAGTCGGCGGCGGGGACCTCGCCGAGCCGGCCGTCCCGGGAGGGGCAGAGCGGGCACTCGCCGGCGGGCGGGTGGTAGGTGCGGGCCTGCCGGTGGGAGGCGATCGTGATCCAGTCGCCGGTGGCCTCGTCGCGCCGCAGTTGCGGACGGCTGCTCACGCGGTCCAGGGGGCGCAGGTCGGGCGCGTCGCGCACGGCGCTCTCGTCGCTGTCGAAGTAGATCAGTTCGCGGCCGTCCGCGAGTTTCGCGAGGGTCTTCTTCACCCGCCAAGACTAAACAGATCCCAAAGTAAATCAACAGCCTGGCGCGATCATTCCGCCAGAATCAAACAGCGTGCCCGTGCTATGTTGTTGCTTTCCGACCGGATTTCCCCGATCCCCGGGAGTGATCTCGTGGCCGAGCAGGCTGCTCAGCTGGCCCACCAGCGACGCGCGTTCATCCTCGAAGCGGTCCGCCGCGACGGCACGGTACGGGTGGCGGACCTGGTCGGACAGCTCGGCGTCTCGGACATGACCGTCCGCCGGGACCTGGACGCCCTCGCCCGCGGCGGCGCCGTGGAGAAGGTCCACGGCGGGGCCGTCGCCACCGCCCGGACCAGCGGACACGAGCCCGGATTCGACGCCAAGTCCGATCTGGAGGGCGCCGCCAAGGCCGCCATCGCGGCCACGGCCGCGAGCCTGGTGGAACCGGGCAGCGTGGTCGCGCTCTCGGGCGGCACCACCGCCTACGCCGTCGCCGCCCGGCTGCTCGACGTACCGCGGCTCACGATCGTCACCAACTCCCTCCCGGTGGCCGACCTGGTGCGGGCCGCCGGCCAGGACGGCGGGGCCGCGGCCCCCACCCTGCTGCTCACCGGCGGCTCCCCCACGCCCTCGGCCGCGCTGGTCGGCCCGCTCGCCGACCTGGTGATCGGCTCCCTCCACGTGGACCTGCTGATCCTGGGCGCGCACGGGGTGACGGAGGAGGCCGGGCTGACCACCCCCAACCTCACCGAGGCCCAGACCAACCGGGCCCTGGTCGCCTCGGCACGCCGGATCGCCGTCGTCGCCGACCACAGCAAGTGGGGCGTGGTCGGGCTCAGCGGTTTCGCGGCGCTGGAGCAGGCCGACTGGTTCGTGACCGACGCGGGCATGCCCGCCCCGGCGCGCGCCACCCTCGCGGAGTCCGTCGGCGAACTCCTGGTCGCGGGCGTCAGTTGACGGTGACGGTCACGGTCGGGGAGACCGCGTCACCGGCCGTGACGCGCAGCTCTTCCTTGCCCTTGCCCCTGAAGGTGTTGTCGAAGGAGTAGCTGGAACCCTGCTTGACCGTGGTGCTCGCGCGCAGGGTGGTCCACTTGCTGCCGTACTTGTGCTGCAGCACGACCTTGGTGCCGATCGGCAGACCCTTGGTACGGCCGGTGAAGGTGACCTTCTCGCCGGCCTTGACCGCGGTCGGGGTCGCCTTGAAGGTGATCTCGCCGGCCGCCTTCGACGGCGACGCACTGGGCGCCGCGGCGGCGGTCACTCCCGGCGCCCCGGACCCGGGGGACGCCGCGACGGCGACACCACCGGTGAGCAGTACGGCGGACAGGGCGCCGACGGCGGCGATCCTGCCGATGCGACGTGGTGTGGTCCTCACGGTGGGCTCCCGTTTCGACGGAGGTCCCCCCACACGGCCCGAACCGGTCCGATGCTAGCGGCGCCCGCCCCGGACCGGCGACTCGATCAAGAAGAACGCCTGGTCGGAGGGCGGGTCCGCGGTCTGCGCTCTGCGGTCCGCGGTCCGTCGTCAGTCGACCCCCAGCAGGCGCCTCCTGTCCTCGGGGCGGGCGGCGAATTCCTCGCAGGGGGCCCGGTGGACGATGCGGCCCTTCTGCATGACGGCCACGTCGCGGGCGACGGACAGCGCCAGCCCCAGGTTCTGCTCGACGAGGACCACCGTCATGCCCTGCGCGCTCACCTCGCGGATCACCTCGCCCACTTGGGCGACGACGGCGGGAGCGAGGCCGTCGGACGGTTCGTCGAGGAGCAGCAGCCGCGGATTGCCCAGCAGGGCCCGCGCGATGGCGAGCATCTGCTGTTCCCCGCCCGAGAGTTCGTCGCCCCGGTGCCCGAGCCGCTCCCCCAGCCTCGGCAGCAGGTCGAGGATGCGCGTACGGGTCCACGGCCCCCGTCCGGCGCGGCGCGGGGAGGAGATCGCGAGGTGTTCGGCGACGGTGAGCGGGGCGAACACCCGGCGCCCTTGCGGTACGACGCCCACCCCGGCCCGGGCGATCACGTCGACGCGGGACCCGGCGAGCTCCCGGCCGTCGATGCTCACGCTCCCCTCGTACGGCCGGACCAGCCCCATGACGGTCGAGACGAGGGTGGTCTTCCCGACCCCGTTGCGCCCGAGGACGGCGAGGATGCCGCCGGCGTCGAGGTCCAGGTCGACGCCGTCCAGGACGGTTCCCCCGGCGTAGCCGGAACGCAGTGCGCGCACGCTGAAGAACGGATTCACGAGGCGGCCTCCGTGGTGCCGAGATAGGCGCTCTGGACCTCGGCGGAGGCCCGTACCTCGTCCGGGGAGCCCGTCGTGAGGTGTCTGCCGAGGTGCATGACCGTCACTCTGTCGGCGAGCTCGAAGAGCATGTCGAGGTCGTGTTCGATGAGGAGTACGGTCACTTCGCCCGGGAGGGCGGCGATCAGTTCGGTGAGCCGCGCCGTCTCCGCCGGGGACATGCCGGCGGCGGGCTCGTCCAGCAGCAGGAGCCGGGGTTCGGTGGCCAGGGCCACGGCCACCTCCAGCTGCCGTCGTTCTCCGTGCGAGAGTTCGCCGGCCGCGATCCCGGACCGGCCGGGCAGGCCGACCCGTTCGAGGAGTTCGTGGGCCCGGGCCACGGCCTCGGTCCGGGCCGCGACCTTGCGCCAGCCGCCGAGTCCGCCGCCCGCCCGCCGCAACACGGCGAGCAGGACGTTCTCCAGCACGCTCTCGCGCAGGAAGAGGCTGGAGTGCTGGAAGGTCGCCGCGACGCCGAGCCCGACCCGGCGGTCGACGGGCAGCCGGGTCACGTCCTTTCCGTCGAAGAGGATCTGCCCGGCGGTGGCCGGGCGCGTTCCGGAGATCAGGCCGAACAAGGTGGACTTCCCGGCCCCGTTGGGGCCGATGACCGCGTGCCGCGCGCCCGCCCGGACGGTGATGCCGACCTCGTCGACGGCCTTGAAGGAGCCGAAGTGCCGTGACACCTGCCGTAGTTGCAGCAGGTCGCGATCGGTCATGCCGTCCTCTTCCGGGTGAGCCTGGGCGGGAGTCGTACGCCGGCCAGCCCGCGGGGCAGCGCGTAGACGGCGACGACGAAGAACAGTCCGAGCAGCAGCGGCCCGCGGCCGGCGACGGCTTCGAGGTTCCCGAGGTAGTCACGGGTGAGCCAGACCAGCGCGGCCCCGACGCAGGCCCCCCACATCGAGCCGGAGCCGCCGATGACGACGGCCAGCAGCGCGAGGGCGGCGATCTCGAAGCCGGCGTCGCCGGGCGAGACGAACCGCTGCACCGACACCCACAGGCCGCCGGCGACTCCGGCCAGCGCCCCGGCACCGCAGTAGACGGTCAGGGCGTACCGCCGGGTGGGGTAGCCGATCGCGCTCATGCGGCGCTCGTTGTCGCGGATTCCGCGCAGGGCTAGGGCGAACGGGGTGGCGCCCAGCCGGGACACGGCCGCGAAGAGCAGCAGGAACACGGCCAGGACGTAGAAGTACACCAGTCCGTCGAGTTCCAGCGCGGGCATGCCGGGCAGCGGGACCACGGGCGGGATGCCGGACAGTCCGTCGGTGCCGTTGGTCACGGGCTTCCAGTTGACGGCGGCGCTGTAGACGATCTCGCCGATGGCCAGGGTCAGCATGAGGAACACCACGCCCCGGGCCCTGACGGCCAGCCATCCCGTGGGGACCGCCACGAGCGCGGACACCCCTGCGGCCACGAGGAGTTGGAGCACCCCGATGTCGGTGAGGCGGGTGGCGACGATCGCCGCGGTGTAGGCACCGACCCCGAAGTAGGCCGACTGGCCGAGGGTCGGCAGTCCGGTCAGGCCGGTGAGCAGGTTCACGCTCAGGGCGAGGAGGGCGAACACCAGGACGCGCGAGAGGGTGCCGACGGCGTAGGGGCCGAGGACGAAGGGGGCCGCGGCGAGCCCGAGCACGACGACGGCGGTCACGGAGAGCCGCCGGCGTGCGGCGGCTCCGCCGGGAGCGGCGGGTGCGGAGGGTGCGGAGGGGCTCATGTGCGCACCGCCGAGGGGACCAGTCCGTTGGGACGCACGACGAGCACGGCCAGCATGGTGCCGAAGAGGAGGAAGGGCGCGTACTCGGGGAGCAGCGCCACCCCGAGCGTCTGCACCTGGCCGATCAGGAGCGCGCCGGCGAGCGCGCCGCGCACCGATCCGAGGCCGCCCACGACCACGACGACGAGCGAGAGGACGAGCACGGTCTCGTCGACGCCCGGCCCGGGCCCCAGGATCGGGGCTCCCAGGACGCCGCCGACGGTGGCCAGGGCGGCCCCGAGCGCGAAGACCCCGTACAGCACCTTGCGGATGTCGACGCCGAGGGCGCGGACCATGTCCCGGTCCGCGACGGTGGCCCGTACGAGCGCTCCGAGCGAGCTGCGTTCGAAGACGAGGTACACGAGGGCGGCCAGGCCCGCCGCGACCCCGATGAACACGAGCCGGTAGACGGGATAGGCGTGGCCGAGGAGGTCCACCGTCCCGCGCAGCGAGGTCGGCGGGTCCGTGGGCAGCACCTCCCCGCCGAAGGCCGCGGCGAGGAGGTCGGCGACGACGAAGGTGATGCCGAGGGTGAGCAGGGCCTGGTCCAGGTGTCCGCGCCGGGCCAGCGGCTGGGTGAGGAACGTCAGCGCCGCCCCGCCCATGGTGCCGACCAGGGCGCCGGCCGCCAGGGCGAGGAGCAGACCCGGGAGGGTCCCGTCGGAGAGCGCGTAGGCGACGTACGCCCCGGCGAGGTAGAGCGTGCCGTGGGCCAGGTTGAGGACGTCCATCATCCCGAAGACCAGGGAGAGTCCGACCGCGATCGTGAACAGCAGCAGACCGAAGGCGACCCCGTCGATGACGCTGACGAAGTTGCCGTCCAAGATTCCGGTCATGTCAGCCGCCCAGCCGGCCGAGTTCGGAGGTCACGGTGTTGGCGCCCTGCTTGACCTCGCGCAGGTACCAGGGCTGGACGGGCGTGCCGCCGCTGTTGAACCGCCAGGTGCCGCGCGGGCTGTCGATGTCCCCCACCTTCGCGATGGCGGCGTTGACGGATTCGGAGGTCACCGTGGAGCCGGCCGCCCCGATGGCCTTGTCGAGTACCTGCGCCGCGTCCCAGGAGGCCATCGCGTAGGTGGTCGGGACCGATCCGTACGCGGCCGTGTAGGCGGGTGCGAACTTCTTGTTGGCCGCGTTGTCCAGGTCGGCACCGTAATTGAGGGCGGTGAACACGCCGTTGGCCGCGTCTCCCTGGCCCTTGAGCACGCCGCCCTCGGTGAGGAAGCCGGGCGCGTAGAGCGGGATCCTGCCCGCCAGTCCGAAGTCGCGGTACTGCTTGACGAAGTCGACGGCCGCGCCGCCCGCGTAGAAGCAGAAGACGGACTTGGCCCCGGACTTCTCGATCTGCGCCAGGTACGGCTGGAAGTTCTTGGTGGCGGGGAACGGCGTGTAGACTTCTTCGCCCGCGATCCTGCCGCCCGCCGGGAGGAAGGTGGACTTGAAGCCCTCCACCTCGTCCTTGCCCGCCTGGTAGCCCGCGGCGATCAGGAAGACGGGGCCGTCGGCCTTCTCGGCCACGTGCTTGCCGAGCGCCTTGCCGGGCTCGTCGTTGACGTACGAGGTGCGCCAGATGTACTTGGTCCCGGTCAGCGTCGTGGGCGAGGCGTTCGAGCCGACGAGGGGGACCTTGCCGTTCTCGAACAGGTCCTTGACCCCGTTGATGGTGGCCGAGCTCACCACTCCGCTCACCGCCAGCACCCGGTCCTGCTTGACCAGTTTCTCGGCCGCCGCCTTGCCCGAGTCGGCCGTCTCCCCCTCGTCCGCGACCACGATCTCCACGGCGCGGCCGCCGAGCTTGCCGCCGTGCTGGGCCACGTAGAGCTCGAAGCCCTGCTTCATGTCGTCGCCCAGCGCCTTGTAGGTGCCCGACTGCGGGACGAGGAGCCCGATCTTCACGGGCCCGTTCTGCTGGGTGTCCCCGTCTGTTCCGAGGCTGGCACCACCACACGCCGTGGCCAGCAAGAGGGCCGTTGACACGGCGACCAGACCAACGGGACGAAACCGACCTGCCATGGGAACTCCGTACGTCGTCAACCAGCCTCGGAAGCCTGGATGTTGCTGATGCGGGGGGAGGAGTGACACGTGTCTATCGCGTAATTACGACGACCGTCAAGACTTCTCGATATTCCCGCCCACCCCGAAGCCGGAGCCCTTGACCCTGTCCCGGCGTATGCCGTATCACTAGCCATCGTCAATTTCACGCTATGCCGTTTCGGCAGCGGGCCCATGATCAGTCAGGGAGTGAAGCACCATGACCGACGATCCATCGCGGCGCAAAGTACTCAGGAACAGCGGGGTGTTGGCGGGCGCCGCACTGGTCTCCGGCCTCTCGGGCGGGCACGCGGCCCAGGCCGCCCCGCGCGCGGACGAGCCCTCGCCCGTCGTGGAACTCCCCGCGGGCCGGCTCCGCGGAAGCACCGAGGGAGGCCTCGCCGTCTTCAAGGGCGTGCCCTACGCGGCCCCGCCGGTCGGCGCGCTGCGCTGGCGGCCTGCCCAGCCCCACCCCGGATGGCAGGGGACGCGCGAGGCGACCGCGTTCGGACCGAGCGCGCCGCAGCCCTACCGGGAGGGCGGCGACCCGGTGCTCGGCCCGCACGGATCGCCCCCGTTCGACGAGGACTGCCTCACGCTCAACGTCTGGACCCCCGCGGCCGACGGCGCGAAGCGTCCGGTGATGGTCTGGATCCACGGCGGCGGCTTCATCTCCGGATCGGGTTCGGTACCGGGCTACTCCGGCGAGACCTTCGCGCGCGACGGGGACCTCGTCGTCGTGACCGTCAACTACCGGCTCGGTCCGCTGGGTTACCTCTACTTCGGCGAGGACGGGGCCGGCGGGAACTTCTGGCTCACCGACCAGCTCGCCGCGCTGCGCTGGGTACGGGAGAACATCGCCGCGTTCGGCGGCGACCCGGACGACATCACCCTCGCCGGTCAGTCCGGCGGCGCGTTCTCGGTCGCGGCGCTCGCCGGCGTCCGGCCCAAGGGCCGCCCGCTGTTCCGGCGCGCCATCCTGCAGAGCCCGCCGCTCGGGCTCCAGATCCCCACGCGCGCCGAATCGCTCCAGCGCACCGCCGCCTTCCTGGACATCCTCGGGGCCAAGAACGTGGCGGAACTGCGCGCCGCGCCCTGGCCCCGCCTGGTCGCCGCCACCTTCGAGATGTTCGGGCGCACGGGCCGGTGGGGTTACTGGTCGACCCCGTTCCTGCCGGTGCTCGACGGGGTCACGCTGGACCGGAACCCCGCCGATCTGCTGCTCGGCGGCGCCGGGGCGGACATCGACGTACTGATCGGCTGGACCAGGGAGGAGGCGAACTTCGCCTTCGGGCTCAACGACCAGTACGCCGCCGCGACGAAGGAGCAGGTGCTCGCACGGGTCCGGGACACCTTCGGGAACCGGGCGGACCAGGCGTACACCGCGTACGCCGAGGCCCGTCCGGGCGCCCGCCCGGTGGACGTGCTCATGGACCTGATCGGCGACGACCTGTTCCGCATACCCGCCCTGGAGCTGGCCGAACGCCGGGCGGCCCGCGGACGCCCGGTCTGGGCCTACCAGTTCAACCTCCCGACGCCCGCGCACGGCGGCCGGCTCGGCGCCGCGCACTGCCTGGAACTGCCCTTCGTGTTCGACAACTTCGACAAGTGGTCGCAGGCGCCCTTCCTCACGGGGCTGGCCCCCAGGGTCCGCGACGGCCTGGCCGGAACCATGCACGCGGCCTGGATCTCCTTCATCCGCACCGGGGACCCCAACCAGCACCCCGTGCCGCGCTGGGGTCGCTACGAGCAGGAGTCGCGCACGACGATGGCCTTCGACTCGGTCACCACCGCCGTCGACGACCTCGCGGGGCACTGGCGGCGCCTGCACCGGCAGGCGCCGTAGGCCACGCCGTCCCGCGGCGCCCCGTCGGAGCTCCCGCCCTCAGGGGTGCCGCGGTCAGAGGTGGCGCGGTCAGAGGTGCCGCAGGACGGCGGCGGTGAACTCGGCCGTGGAGGCCTCGCCTCCGAGGTCGCGCGTGCGCACCGGGGTGGTGGCCAGGACCCGGGCGACGGCGTCGGTGATCTCGGCCGCCGCCCCGGGGTGGCCGAGGTGGTCGAGCATCATCGCGGCCGACCAGATCGCGCCGATCGGGTTGGCGATGCCCTGCCCTGCGATGTCGGGGGCCGATCCGTGGACCGGCTCGAACATGGAAGGGCTGTCGCCCCGCGGGTTCAGGTTGGCGGACGGGGCGATGCCGATGCCGCCGGCCACGGCCGCCGCCAGGTCGCTGAGGATGTCCCCGAAGAGGTTCGACGCGACCACCACGTCGAACCGCGCGGGATCGAGGACGAACTTGGCGGCCAGCGCGTCTATGTGCTCCTGGTCCCAGTCGACCGCGGGATGCCCGGCCGAGCGCTCGGCCACCAGCTCGTCCCAGAACGGCATGGTGTGCACGATGCCGTTGGACTTCGTCGCCGACGTGAGCCGGCCACCGCGCCGTTCGGCGAGGGCGAAGGCGTAGTCCACGACCCGGGTCACTCCCGCCCGAGTGAACACGGCCTGCTGCACAGCCATTTCATCGGGGCCGCCACGGTTCATCCGGCCGCCGATCTCGCTGTACTCGCCTTCGGTGTTCTCCCGGACGACCACGAAGTCCACGTTCCCGGGGGTGGCCGCGCGGACCGGGCTGGGCAGGCCCTCGAACACCCGGATCGGGCGGAGGTTGACGTACAGGCCGAAGGCCCGGCGGATCGGGATGAGCAGCCCCCACAGGGAGACGTGGTCCGGTACGCCCGGGTAGCCGACCGCGCCGAGCAGGATCGCGTCGTGGCGGCGGAGCCGGTCCAGGCCGTCCTCGGGCATCATCGATCCGAGCCGCAGGTAGCGCTCGCACGACCAGTCGAACTCCTCGTAGCCGAAGCCGATGCCGTGGCGCTTCCCCACGGCTTCGAGTACCTCGCGTGCGGCGGGGAGGACTTCGGCGCCGATGCCGTCACCGGGGATGAGGGCGATGCTGTGGTTCGTCATGGTCCGCATTCCAGCAATCGGGCGCCGTCCGGGTCCAACACGCATGTCCGATGTGCCTCATAGGCCGGGCCTATCGGTCGGGCCCATCGGTCGACGGCCGCAGTGCGGTGTCCAGGAAGGCCTGGGCGGCCGGAGTCAACGGCGACTTGCGGCTGATCATGACGTCCTGCTGGAGCGCGGCCGGCTCCAGGTCGAGGACGAGGGCGCCCGCCCGCTCGGAGAGATCGGCCCAGGACCGCGTGACCACCGCCAGCCCCACGCCCGACAGCACCAGCGGCAGGAAGGCCATCCGGTGCTCGGTCTCCACGGCGATGCGGACGTCGATGCCCTGGGCCCGCAAGTCGTCGACGTAGGAGCGGATTCCGGTCCCCCGCTGCCCGACGATCAGCCGGTGTCCTTCGAGTTGTTCCCGGCGGACCGGCCGGCCCGCCGGGAAGGGCCCGTCGCCCGGGGTGACCAGGACCAGCCGGTGCTCCCCGAGCGGGTGCGCGACCACGTCCGGACCGCGCAACGGGGACGTGGTGGTGAGCAGCCCGAGCTCGCACCCTCCCGTGCGCACCATCTCGATCACGTCCGCGCTGGTCAGAGCCACGCGCAGGCTGAGGGAGACGGCCGGGTGCCGGTCGGCGAAGCGCCGGACCATGGTGGTGAGGGGTTCGATCGCGGGTGAGGGCATCGCGGCGATGCCCAGCCGCCCGCCGCGCAGTTCACGGACGGCGCCGACGCTCGCCCGGGCCAGCTCCAGGGCGTGCAGGGCCTCGCGCGCCGTGGGAACGAGCGCGGTGCCGGCCTCGGTCAGGACCACCTTCCGGCCGATCCGGTGGAACAGCCCGCTGCCCAGGTCGCGTTCCAGCACCTGGATGGCCTGGGACAGCGAGGGCTGGGACACGTAGAGCGCCGCGGCCGCGCGGTTGAAGCCGCCGTGGTCCACGATGGCGAGGAAGTACTCCAGTTGCCGGAAGTCCACGGCTCAGTATCGCCGCCCGTCCGCGACGAACCGTACGGTCCCGTCGCCGTCGCGTCGCAGGAGACCCGCGGTGGGGGCGGGGAAGTGCGTGCCGATGACCAGCGTTCCCGTGTCGGCGTACCGTTCGACGAACGCCCGCCGGGTGGCCGTGGCGAGGGCCGCGTCGGCGTCGGAGATGCTGGCGACGCCGGGTTCGGCGAACTGCACCGGATGGTGCACGAGGTCACCGGTGATCACGGCGCGCTCCTCCCCGGATTCGATCACGACCGCGACCTGTCCCGGGGTGTGCCCCGGAACGGCCTCCAGGCGCACGCCTTCGCACACCCGGTGATCGGTTTCGACGAGGTCGACGAGGCCTTCGTCGAAGAGGGGCCGCATCGTGTCCTCGAGGCCGGTCTCCTCCGTTTGCGCCACCTCCGTCCAGTGGTCCCATTCCACGCGCGTGACGAGGTGCCGTGCGTGCGGGAACGTCGGCACCCACTTCCCCTCCACCAGGTGCGTGTTCCACCCGACGTGGTCGAAGTGGAGGTGGGTGCACACGACGGTGTCGATCGACTCCGGCGGGTAGCCGAGGGCGGTGAGCTCCTGGAGCCACGGCGAGTCCAGCATGCTCAGGAACGGCACCGAGGCGCGGGCGTTGCCCACACCGTTGTCGACCAGGATCCTGCGCGTTCCGGTGTCCACGACCAGCCCGTGCACCGAGATCACGAAGGTGCCGTCCGCCCTGGCGAAATCCGGCCCGGGCCACGGATGCCGCTCCAGGAGCCCGGTGTCGTCCGTCACCAGGGCGGCCCCGGAGGGGACGGGCAGCTCCGCCTCCACCACCTTGTGGACCGTCGTCGTTCCGATGCGCCACGCCGCCATCCGAGCCTCCACTCTCGCCAGAGATCGAAGAATATTGACGATCGCCATAAATACGCAATACCTTGCCGCCGAAGGCTTCGCTCACCTGGATCGCCTCGCACCTCGATCACCTCGGCGGAAGGAAGCATCGGATGGGTCTCGCTCAGGACCGCACGGCGGCTCCCCTCGTGAACACCACCTCGGGCCGGGTACGCGGCCTCGTCGAAGGCGGCCTCGCCGTGTTCAAGGGCGTGCCGTACGCCGCGCCGCCCGTCGGCCCCCTCCGGTGGCTCCCCGCACAGCCCCATCCGGGCTGGACCGGGACCCTCGACGCGACCGCGCACGGCCCGAGCTCACCGCAGGCCGTGCGCGAGGGCGACCCCGTACTCGGCGGCCACGGCTTCCCGCCCTTCGACGAGGACTGCCTGACGCTCAACGTGTGGACGCCCGGCGCCGACGACGCGCTCCGGCCGGTCCTGGTCTGGATACACGGCGGCGCCTTCATCTCCGGTTCCGGCGCCATGCCCAACTACTCCGGCGAGACCTTCGCCCGCAACGGCGACCTGGTGGTGGTGAACCTCAACTACCGGCTCGGACCGCTGGGCCTGCTCCACATCGCCTCGGGCGACGGCACCGGACACGCCAACGTCTGGCTCACCGACCAGCTCGCCGCGCTGCGCTGGGTCCAGGAGAACATCGCCGCCTTCGGCGGGGACCCCGGCAACGTCACCGTCGCCGGGCAGTCGGCCGGCGCCCTGTCCACGGCGATGCTCGCAGGTCACGTCGGCGAGGACCGCCTCTTCGGCCGGGCCGTGCTCCAGAGCGTGCCGCTCGCCATGCCCCTCGCCACGCCCGCCCAGGCCCTCGCCCGGACCTCCGCCTATCTCAAGATCGCGGGCGCCGCCGACGTGGACGAACTGCGCACCATGCCGTGGCCGCGGCTGGTCGAAGCCACCGCCGGACTCCTCGTGGACACCATGGAATGGGGACACTGGACCGCCCCCTTCATGCCGGTGCTCGACGGTACGACGGCGGCCCGGCAGCCCGCCGAGAACCTGCTCGACGGGCCGGGCGCCGACCTCGACGTCCTCATCGGCTGGACCGGGGAGGAATCCTCCTTCACCTTCGCGCTGGGCGAGACGTACGCGACGGCGACCAGGGAGCAGGTGCTGCGCCGGGCGCGGGACTCCTTCGGGGACGGCGCGGAGGAGGCGTACGCCGCGTACGAGGCCGCCCGCCCGGGCGCCCGGCCCGTCGACGTCCTCGTCGACCTGAGCACCGATGAATTGTTCCGCAAGCCCACCCTGGCGTTCGCGGAGGCGCGGGCGGCACGGGGCCGCCCGGTCTGGGCGTACGCGTTCGACTTCCCGACGCCCGCGCACGAAGGCCGGCTGGGCGCCCCGCACTGCCTCGACCTGCCCTTCGTCTTCGACAACTTCGACAGCTGGTCGCACGCGCCGTTCCTGGCGGGAATGGACACCAGGATCCGAGACGGACTGGCCAGGACCGTGCACCGGGCATGGATCTCCTTCATCCGCACCGGCGACCCCAACCACCCGGCCCTGCCCCGCTGGAACCGGTACGACCGGCAGTCCCGGACGACCATGCACTTCGACACCGTCACCCGGGCCGTGTCACGTCCCGCACCCCGCTGACGGTCACGAGGGAGCCGCCGACGGCTCGTGGCCCGGGGGGTGGGAGCCGTGGTCGCCCTGCTCATCGTGGTCGCCGTGGTCGCCGTGCGACGGGGGCGCGTCCAGGGTGCCGCCTAGTGCCGCCCGGAGAGGGGAGAGGGCATCCGGTGAGGGCCCGGTGACGATCCAGAGGTCCCCGACGAGGTACGCACCGCCGTACTGGCGCGACTCCGCCAGCCAGGCGGCGCGCCCCTCGGCGGCGGCGAAGGTGACCAGCCGGAAGGACCGGGATCCCGCCTCGCAGGCCCCCTCCCGCAGCTCCTGCGCGTCGACCGTGACCTCGGGGAGGCAGCCGATCGCGGCCGCGAGCCGGTCCAGCGGTGCGGGGGCGGCGGCCGGGGCGGCGGACCCGACGGGGGCGGCGGCCGGGGAGGGCCCGGCCCCCGTCCCGCAGCCGCCGCAGAACAGCGAGGCCAGCAGTACGGCGACGCAGGGCACGAGGTGGCGGGCGTCGACGGCCGGCGCGGGCCGGTTGGCTGCCACGGCCGGTCAGCCGGCCGCCGGGACCTTCTTGCCCGCGTCGTTCACCGCGAACCAGAGCCCCTGCTTTCCGTGTCCGTTGGTCTGTCCCGGCGCGGTGTCCCCGGTGAAGAGGTAGACCGGCCAGCAGTCGATCGTCAATTGCTCGCTGCCGTCGGGGCGTTTGACCGATCCGACGAGACGCGCCGGAATTCCCGAAGCTTTTTCCTTGTCCACGGGCGCGGCCGGTTTCCAGGTGTTCAAGCAGGCATCGAGGCAGCCGAATTTCATCGGCCAGGCACTGTCCTTGTCGAACCGGTAGAGCGTGCGCCCCTCGGCATTCACCAGGATCTTTCCGAGTTCCGGGTCGGCGGCCACGGAGAGCCCGGCGCCTTCCGCGTTCCCGGCGCCCTCACCCTCGGCCTTCCCGTCGTCGGCCTTGCCGGCCGCCTTGCCGGCCGCCTTGTCGGACGCCTTCTTGCCGTCGGCCGCCACCGCGTGCCAGGTGCCGCCGACGCCCTCGCCCTTCGCCTCGCCCGCCCGGGTGTCCTTCGCGTACCGGTACACGGGCCAGCCGCCGAGCGTGAGCTGGCGGACCCCGTCGGGCCGGTCGACCGCGCCCAGCAGTCCCGCGTCGATCCCGGCCGTGACCTGCGCGTCGTTCGCCGGCACCGGGGGCCACAGGGTGGCGCAGTCCGCGGCGCAGTTCGACCGGGGAGGCCGGTCCGTGTCCTTGTCGAAGCGGTAGAGGGTGGCTCCGGCGCCGTCCGTGACCACACTGCCGACCTCGCGGATCTCCCGGACCGACAGCCGGCCGGCCGGGGCGGCGGAGGCCGCCGGGTTCGCCCCCGAACCCGAGTCCGAGGATCCGTATCCGGAGTCGTAGGCGTCGCCGAGGGCCTGCTCGGCCCCCGCCGGCCGGACGGCGGTCACCCCGCCGGGGCCCGCTTCGCCGCTGCCGCATCCCGCCGCCAGGAGGAGTACCGCCATCACCGATCCGGCGGCCGTGGTCGCTCGACGCCTCTTGCCCATGATGTGCTCCTTCGGTTTCCGCCCCGCGCGCATTCGGTCCTGCGCGTTTCCACTCGGGTTATTCATAAGCCCTGCGGGGCCCACCGAATTCGAAATCCCGGGAATTTGTCAGATCGCGCCAAAGCGTGAACTCGGCCCGGCGGAAGCCGTTCACCTCCGGCTCCCCGCCCCCTCATTCCTGGATGCGCAGCGCGAGCGCGGGACAACGGCGCACCGCCCGCAGCGCTTTGGGCCGCAGCGGCCCCGGGACCGGCATGACGCCCTGCGCCGGGTAACCGTCCTCGTCCAGCCGGACCACGTCGGGCAGCAGGTCCACGCACAGCCCGTGCCCCTTGCACAACGTCCAGTCCACGACGAGGCGTTCGGGGCTCTCGTCGCTGGGCAGCGGCAGGGCCCCCAGCACGCTCCGCCCGCAGCCGCTGCCCAGCGCGTGGTCGCGGAACTCCTCGGGGAAGACGGCGAGCGCCGAGGCCACGAAGGAGGAGGTGCCGTCCGGGTGGGAGCACGCGCCCCGGCCGCGCACCCCGCGCATCCTGGCCTGCACCGCGTCGAGGGCGGCCCCGCCCCCGCCGGACACCAGCCGTTCCACCGCGTCGGCGAGCGAGGGCAGCCCCCGTACGCACGGACCGCACTGGCCGGCCGACTCCCGGGCCATCCACCGGGTCACCCGGGCCACCTCGCCCGCCGGGCAGGTGTCCTCGGGCAGCGGCAGCACGGCGCCCGCGCCGAGCACCGCGTCGTACGCGGCGAGGGACCGCCGGGACAGGACGGCCTCGCGCGCCGCCGCCGGGTCCAGCCACCGGCCGTGGTAGCCGCCGACCAGCACCCCCTGCCCGGGCACCGTGCCGCACAGGTCCAGTACGTACGCCAGGGAGGTGCCGATCGGTACCTCGACCACCGTCGCCCCGGCGACCGTCAGCAGGGTGGTGCCGGGCTCGGCGTGCGTGCCCGCCGCGCGGTACTCCGGGGCGCCGAGCCGGACGGCGACCGCGAGTTGCGCGTACGTCTCGGCGTTGGACAGCAGGGTGGGCAGCCCGCCGAGCCCCCGTTCGCTGGTCCGGACCTTCTGGCCGGAGGGCAGGGCCGGGCCGCCGTCCAGGCCGTTCACGAGGGCCGTCCCCTCGCCCGTGACGAAGCGTTCGGGGAGCAGTACGACGCGGACGCGGCGGCCCGCCGGGCCCCGTTCTGCCACGGCGGCGCGGATCGACTGCTCCACGTCCGGCCGGGTGACGCCGACGACCACGTCCTCGGCGCCGAGCGCGGCGGCGGCCAGCAGGGCGCCGTCCAGCACCAGGTGCGGTACGTAGAGCAGCAGGGCGGCGTCCTTGAGGCAACTCGGCTCCCCCTCCGTGCCGTTGACGACGACGGCACAACGCCCGCCCTGCCCGCGGGCGTTGCGCATGACGGCCCGGAGCTTGCGGGCGAACGGGAAGCCCGCTCCCCCGCGGCCGCCGAGGGCGATCTCCTCGGCGAGTTCCACCAGCGCCTCGGACGGGTAACGGGGCAGCGCGCCGTGCACCCCCAGATGCCCGGCGCGGTCGAGCCGGGCGGCGGTGTCGAGTCCGGCCAGCAGCCGGGGGCGCCCCACGCAGCCGAGCGCGGGATGCGCCACGCCGCTCACCGCCGGCCCCGTACGCCGTCGAGCGGTTCGGCGGACCAGTCGGGCGCCGGCTCCGCGGGCCAGTCCGGCGGCCAGTCCGCGGACCAGTCGACGGGGAGCCCCTCGGCCGGTCCCGGCCCGCCCCGGCCGGACGCCCCGGGGCCGGGCTGCCGGGCCAGCCGCGCGGTCAGCAGCTCCGCCGCCCACTCCGCGGGCCTGCGCACGAACGGCAGCGGGTTCCTGGGCGGCGCCTGCCCCGGCGCACGGGGCGGAACGGGCGGGACGGACGGCAGGGACGGTCCGGCCGGTCCCGCGGGCGGCACCGCCGGCCCCGTACGGGGCTGCGCACGCGGGCTCGTACGCGGCTTCGCGGCCGACTCCGCGCGCAGCCTCGTACGCAGCCGTACGGCCAGCACCCCCGCGACGGCGACCAGGCACAGGGCGTACGCGGCCGTCACCCAACCGCTCGCGGAGCGGCCCGACTTGAGCCCGTGCACCAAGGACGCCCCCCAGGCCGGATAGGCGCCCATGTGCAGGGCCCGCCACCACAGCGACCGGCCCCGGGTGGCGAAGGCGCTGCGGACGGCGCCGGAGACGGCCACGGCGACGAAGAGGTATCCCGCGAGGCTGCCGAGCCCGATGAGCAGCGGCTGCCGCCCGTCGGCGAAGGGCAGGACCACGGCCCCGGCGTCGACCCGGGACCGGGCGACCTTGATCCAGACGTGCAGGACGAGGAAGCCGAGCCCGGAAACGGCGAGGCCCCGGTGCACTCCCTGGGCGACGAGGCGGTGCCCGGAGGCGAGCAGCGTGCGGTCCGTGGCCGCCAGGCCCCACAGGACGGCGCCCGTGAGCGAGACGAGCGAGAGCACGCCCGCGCCGTGGTCGAGGAAGTCCCACAGGTGGGTCAGGGCGCCGGCCCGGGCGGCCACGGAGAGGGCGGCCAGGGCCGCGAGGGCCGCCGCGCCCAGGGCCACGGGGTGCAGACCCCCGGCGGCGGACAGCAACGGCGGGCGCCGCACGGCCCGTCGGCCGGCGGCAGCGGCGGGAGCCGCGCCGGCGTGACGGCGGGTACGTTCTCTCGCGCGGCGGGCCCGGTGCGAGCGGCGGGGCATGCGGGGCTGGGGCAAGGGCATGTGGTCTCCCATACGGCCGAGCCCGAGCACTTCCACCTCGCGCTCGGCGCCCGGGGGTAGACGTCGCAACCGCTCCTCGACGGGCGGGAGATGGGCGTCAGGCCCACCGGGCCGGCCGGGAGCGGGGCCGGAGGGCAGAAGCATCGTGGAGCCGTGCAAGCCCTCCACGGGATTTATCGAAACGTGATAATTTCTGGCCCTCGCACAGCCATCGCATCGAACATCCCCGGAAGATTCCCTTCCAGTGGTGCGGTTGCGACGGGGTTGACACCTGATCCGCCGCCGCACCTCCCCGACGGCGATCGAGCCGATGCCGCGGGACTGCAGGCTTGCCACCCTCCCACGGTGCGAGCCATACCCCGGCTTGAACGAGGTAACAATGTGCGAACTTCTGAACCGCATCTGGTCCCGCCCACGCGGCGAGTGGACCCGTGTCCTGCGCAAGGAACTGCCCACACTGGCCGCCAAGATGGTGGAGGAGCTGCTGGAGACCGTCCCGGGATTCGCGGCCCTCGTCGAGGACGTCGACGACGAGGTGGTCAGACAGAAGATGGAGGCGGCCCTGCTCTCCGCCCTCGGTTACCGCGAGGGCGCCGGAGAGGGACGGACCGACACGTGCGCGGACCCGGACACCGAAGCCGAAGCCGAAGCTGAGGCCGGGACCGCTGCCCGAGCCCGTACCCGGGCCCACGGCGGGGCCGAGGCGGACGCCGAAACGGAGCCCGGCTCGGACGCCGACCCGGAGCCCGGCTCGGAGGCCGAACACTCCCGTTCGCACGCCCCCGACCGGACCCACTCCCACGCCCGTACGCACGATGCCTTCCGCGGCGCGGAGTTGAAGCCGCTGCAGGCCGTTCCGCTGCAACGGTTCGGCTCCGTCCGCGAACGCGCCCGGCGCGAACTCTTCGCCGTGCTCACGGGTGAGACGCAGCTGCGCGGACCGGCCCTCGCCGAACTGGCGAACGCGGCCGGCTGGCCGCTGCCCGTCGCGGTACGGGCGGTGGCCCTGGCCTCGCCCGGCGAGACCCAGCAGCTCGCGGCCCTCCTCGACGACTGCCTCGGCGGCATGGTCGGAGGCCAGCCCTGCCTGCTCGTCCCCACCCCGGACCCGGAGGACCGTACGGCTCTGGACTGCGCCCTGCGCGGCCGGCTCGCCGTGGTCGGCCACCCGGTGGCGCCCGGCGACACCGCCTCCTCCCTCCGCTGGGCGGTGCGCCTGCTGTCGCTCACCCCGGCCCCGACCCGGTCCGGGTCCGAGGCCCGGGCCCTCTTCGTCGACGACCACCTCTCGACCCTGCTGCTGCTCCAGGACGAGCCGCTGGCGCACGCGCTCGCCGCACGCTGGCTGCGCCCGCTCGCGGATCTGACCCCCCGCCAGAGCGAACGCCTCGAAGTGACCCTGCTCGCCTGGCTGGAGGGCGGTGGGGCGCCCGAGGCGGCGAAGGCGCTCAGCGTGCACCCCCAGACGGTCCGCTACCGCATGCGCCAGCTGGAGAAGCTGTTCGGGCCCGGCCTGCGCGACCCCCGCACCCGCTTCGAACTCGAACTCGCCCTGCGCAGCCGCAGGCTGATGGCCCAGGTACGGCTCCGGCCGGTCCGTGGGATACGCCGGGCGCGCAGCGCCGCCGACCTCCGTCCGGCGCTCGGAGCGGGCCGGATGGCCCGGGTCAACGGCCTGTAGTCCCAG
>NZ_JBSGXB010000126.1:0-20365 GCF_053609185.1 Streptomyces sp. NPDC054956
TGGTGCCCCGCCCGGCGGCCCGCCCCCCGGGCCCCCCGGGCGACTGGTCTGCTACGGCTTGCCCTGGGACGACGGCAGACGGGATGACAGCCCCCACCCCGAACCACATCGCACCTGCAGCCGCACGACTGGCCCCCGCATCCCAGAGTCAGAGCGCCCCCGCCGGAGGCAATAGTCCTGACGTACGGCTTGCCAATCAGGCCAGCCCGTCTCCATCTAGCCCTTAGCCATTGGCGCGCGGCCGGCGTCCCGGGCTGGAGCGGGGCGCAGACAGGAGCGCAGGCCCGGGGCGACGGGCGCGCGACGCCGCCTTGGCGGCGGAAGCGCCCTTGATGAAGTAGGGAAACTCTCACCGCACTTGCTGGTTGGGCAGTTCGTCGGGGCGAGTGGCAGGTCATCTTGTCGTGTCGCCGTTCGGCTGGTCCCATGGGATTCGGGGCGCGAGGTCAGGGGGCGGCATGGGCGAGCTGAGGGTTACCCGGTGGCGGAAGCCTGGTCATGACCGGTGGTACGTGAATCTTGCGGATGGGACTGCCGTCGCGTGGACGGATGTCCGCACCGGCAAGGTGACGATCCTGGTAGAGGAGTACCGAGGTCCGGCGGTGGCCGCACTTCGGCGCCACTTCGCTGAGCAGACTGCGGAACCCAAACCTCCTGTGAAGCCACCGGCGAAGCAATCGCCGCCACGGAACGTGGGGGCTCGGCCGCGTGTTGTGGCAGAACTGCCTGCGTTGACCACGGAAAACGATCTCGCGCGAACTCGGCCTGGGGCGGAGGTGCGGGAGCTGTTGGCCGCACAGGGGCCGACACCCGTACAGCGAGTGGTCAATCGCTTGCTCCGAAGGAAGACCCAGTGGGACTCGTGGTCCAGGGGGCTGGCCGGCGAGCGGAAGGCCGGCGCCGAGCTCGGGCGTCTTACCCGGCACGGATGGAAGGTGCTGCACTCGATCCGGCTGTCCCGCGGCGGGGACATAGACCACCTACTCATCGGCCCGGGTGGGGTGTTCACGGTCAATACCAAGAATCTGCGGGGGAAGTCCGTATGGATCGGTGACGACGTGGTCAAGGTGGACCACGGTCCCGCCCGCCCGTACCCGGCCAAGAGTCGTGCCGAAGCCAAGTACGTCCGCGGGGTGCTGGAGCGCTACTGCGCCTTCCCCGTTCCGGTCGAGCCCGTGCTCGTCTTCGTTGGCGCGCAGGACTTACCTCGGGTCCCGACTCAGCTTGGCGTTCGGATCTACCGTGAGCGGGAGGTCGCTGTCCTGGGTCCGCTCACTGGCAAGCTCACGCCAGAGCAGGTCGAGGCTGTGTATGCCGTCGCCCGGCATCGCGGAGCCTGGCTAGGTTCGTAAGACCAGGAGGCTCCGCGATGGGTCATCCGAGGGCGTCGGTCCGCTCGGCAAGGCCACGCAGTTCGTCGGTTGCGGCGCGGCCGGCTACGAGGATGAGGTCGCGGACGACGCCCTTGGCGGCCACGTGGGTGTGGATCATCTCGGGGGCCAGTTCCTCGGCGCGGAGAAGGCTGTCGAGTGCGTCGCCGAAGTGGCGTCGTTGGGCGTGGGCTCGGCCTAGGTCCATGAGGAGGCGGGCCTGGCGCTCGGGAGAGAGGCCGGTCGTGTCGAGGCCTGCTGCGATGTCCAGGGCTTCGCCGGCGTCGCCAAGGTCGACTGCGGTGGAGACAGCCTGGATTTCGACGTTGGTGGGACCGAATTCGAGGTTGAAGTCGTTCCGGTCCTCGCCGAGTTGCCGGGCTACGCCTCGCGCCGCGTCAATCTGGCGCCGGGCGGCTGCTCTCTCACCTGAGCGCGCGTGGACCAGCGCTAGCATGAGGTGCAGGGAACCGAGCACCGAGAGGTGCTGTGCGGTCGGCTCGTTCACTTCCAGGTACTGCTGGAGGGCGCTGACTGCCGATGCCGCGGCGTGCTCGGCCTGGTCCAGGTGCTTCAGGCGTACAAACGCGTGGCACAGTCGGTAGATGCCAGCGAAGGCTCCGAGCGGGTCTCCGGAGAGTTCGGCCTCGCGGATCGAGCGGTCGGCCGCGACCCATGCGGCGTCGGCCTCGTTCTGCCGTACGAAGGCTGCTGCCAGTGCCTGGTACGTGCAGGCCAGCAGGCCGTGCAGCTCCGATCCGTACTCTGCCGGCGCCGTTCTGCATGCCCGCTCAAGCCTCGGAACGAGCGGTCCGATTGCGGCGCTGAGTTCGGCGAACTGGTCGGCGTGGGTCAGCTCCCAGATTCGGGCGACCGAGGACCGTAGTTCGTCCAGGGTGCTGGGGCGGAAGTCCTCGCGCGGGCTGAGTAGGACTCCGAGCGCGGGGTGTCCGGAGAGCACCAGCCGGGCCTGGTCGAGGTCGTTCGTCTCGTGTTCCTGGGGCGTCGGCTCGGACTCCGCCGGCGGTGGGGCGTCGGGCTGGAGAACCTGGAGCGGCACGCCGAGTCCGTCAGCGAGCAGGCGCAGTACGTCCAGGCGGTTCACGGGCTGGATCCCCCGCTCGACCTGCGACAGCCAACTGGCGGTGCGCCCGATGGCTGCGGCGAGTTCGCCCTGCGTCATGCCGCGCTGCTTGCGCAGATCGGCCACTCGCGCGCCGAAGACGCGCCGCTCTTCGGAACTCACTGGTGTGCTGCCACCTTCCCGTTGATCGCGTCGAGGAACGTCACCTCGACAGCGGCAAGGTACTGCTCGCGCTCGTTGAGGAAGTGCTTGGTGTGCGGCTGAGCCTCGTGGGCTGCGAAGGCTGCCCGATCGGCGTACAGCTCGTAGAACACGCGGACCAACGGCTCGTCCACCGGTACGTGGACGACGTAGGTGATTGTCCCCGGCTCGTCGCGCTTGATGCCGTCCAGGGTGGTTGCGGACAGCTGGTCGAATGCCGCCGCGGCTTCCTCATCGCGCAGCGTGAAGCGTACGACCAGGCCATATCCGTCGGTCATGTGTGCTCCTCTCGGGTCGCAGCCAGTCTGGCAGCTTCACAGCATCTCTGCGACTAGCAGATTCTCTTGACTCGCAGAAACTCTGTGAGTACCTTCGTAGTCAAGCTGCTACTCGGAGCGATCCGGGTGGCGTCCTGCCTATGCGAAGGAGACGCACTCATGCGTCAGATTCCTGTCGACACGTCGGCCGCGATGGTGATGGTGGCCCAGCCCCCGGCCCCGAAGGTCAAGGACCGTCGGACCGGTGAGATCGCCACCGACCCGGAGACCGGGGCCCAGATGATGAGCGTGGACGTGCTGTTCGCGGCGTACGGCGAGGCCGAGGTCTTGTCCGTGGTCGTGCCGGCGCCCGGTATCTCGGGCGAGCTGGTCATGGGGACCCCGGTGGCGCTGACCGGTCTGGTGGCCCGGCCGTGGGAGAACGAGTTCAACGGCCAGAAGCGCCACGGCATCAGCTTCCGCGCCGTCGCGGTGACCTCGCTGGCCGCGGGGGTCTCGCAGCCGAAGGCGGCCTGATCGTGGACGCCTTATGGGTCGCGCTGCTGCTGGTCGCCGCTGCCATGCTCATTCTGCGGTGGAAGCGTCCGGCCTGGTACTGGATGACCTTCGGGGTCGCCTTGGCCGCCGCGCGGGTCTTGGTTCGCTACCGGTCGGTGATGGAGGCCTGCGGGCTCACCGTCCCGCCCTCGCGGTGGCGCCTTGCCTTGGCCCGCTGGTCCGACCGCCCGGTACCGGAGTCCCGGGCACCCCGGATCCTGAGGCTTCGACCGACCCGTACGGGACTGGTGCTGAGGCTGAAGCTCCGGCCGGGTCAGGACGCGTACGACGTCGCCGCCGCGACCGATCGTCTCCGTCACTCCTTCGCCCTGCACAACGTCACGGCCAGAGAGCTCAAGTCCGGGGTAATCGAGCTCCGGATGACCGGCTACGACGTCCTTCGGCGGGTGCAGATGCCCGTCCGTCGGGGTGGCGAGCCCATGGTCGTACCGGTGGCGATGCGGGAGGACGGTGAAGTCTTCCGGCGTGACTACCTGCAGGTGCCACACGCCCTGAACGTGGGCGCCACGCAATCCGGCAAGTCCGTCTACCTCCGCAACCTGGTGGCCGGCCTCGCCCCTCAGGACGTAGCCCTCGTGGGGATCGACTGCAAGAACGGCGTCGAACTTGCCCCCATGGCCCGCCGGTTCACCGCCATGGCCGACGACGTAGATACCGCCGCCGCACTGCTCGCCGCCCTCGTCGTCTACATGGGCGAGGTGTACGAGCTGCTGCGGCGCGAACAGCGCATCAGCTCAGACCTTCCGGATGCGGAGATCACCGCAGACATCTGGGACTTGCCCCGGCACCTGCGCCCCGTCCCCGTCGTGGTCCTGGTCGATGAAGTCGCTGAACTCGCCCTGTGGGTCACCAAGGAGGAGGAGAAGCGCCGGGATCAGATCATCACCGATCTGGTACGTCTGGCTCAGCTCGGCCGGGCTGCCGGGATCTACCTTGAGATCTGCGGCCAGCGCTTCGGCTCCGAACTCGGCAAGGGCATCACGATGCTCCGCGCCCAACTGACCGGCCGCACCTGCCACCGAGTGAACGACGAGACCTCGGCCAGCATGGCCTTCGGCGACATCTCCCCGGACGCCGTTCTCGCCGCCGTCCAGATCAGGACCGAACGCCCCGGTACCGCCGTGGTCGGTGACTCCTCCGGCGGGTGGGTCCGTATCCGTACCCCGCACACCACGCTCCGCCAGGCCGTGAACGTCTGCAACGCAGCGGCTCATCTCACCCCGGCCATCGCCGCGCTGGCGCCCTTCAGGCCGGTTCTGCCCGCCCGCGTGCTCACCGGCAAGGTCCTGCCGAAGCCCGCCCCGGCCACCGCCTGATCCTCCCTGCTCCATCGGCCGGCGTGACCGCATCACGCCAGGTCCCTACCCCTCCCATGCCCGAAACCGGAGGAGCCCGATGCTCTGCACGCTCTGCGGCGACAACAACGGAAAGAAGACCGACTCCGACCACGAGATCGACAACTGCCCCTGGCGGGGGATCTCCGACCAGCAGATCGCTCAGATGCTCAACCTGAGCCCCACGGACCGCCTGACCAGCACCCTTCGCTGTGAGACCTGCGTGGGAAAGGGCGAGACCGCCGAGACCGTCCGCGTCGGATCCCGCCGCGCCGCTCACGAGACCGCCGACCGTCAGACCGCTCTCTGTCTGACCTGCTTCGGCACCGGACAGGCCCCGACCACCTGAGCCGCCGGGACCGGGCGGCCGGCCCCCTGAGCCCTGTTTGCTCCCGGCTCCAACCCTGGAAGGAGGAACCCTGATGCTCCCCAAGTCCCGCCCGGACGCCGTACTCGTACAAGCCGTGATCGCTGGGGCCCTGTCCTTCGCCCACCTCCATGACCTGGCCGAAGCAGCCGGACAGTCCGGCTGGAAAGCCTGGGCCTACCCGGTCAGCGTGGACCTGCTCCTCGTCGCCGCCTGGCGCCGACTCAGGCTCCTGCGGGACGCCGGAGAACCGGTCCGCTCGGCCTGGACCTGGTTCACCGTCGCTCTTGCCGCGTCCCTGGGGGCGAACGTTGCCACCGCCGGACTCCTCGACCTCGGCGCGGTGCCTGGCTGGCTTCGGATCCTGGTCGCAGGATGGCCCGCCCTCGCCTTCCTCGGCGGAACCCTCCTTGTCCACCATGCACCCGCCCCGGCCCCCGATCCCGGCCCGGCGCCGGAGAACGAGCCCACGGTCATCGAGCGCGAGACAGCCCCCGCGCCTGTCACCGAGCCGGAGCCCGTTCCGGCCCTACCCGCGCCTTTGGCTGAGCCGGTGCCCGTTCCGGCCCCGCTGGTCGAGCACGCCCGGAAGCTCGCCGCCGATCACCTGGCCCGTACTGGTGCTCCGCTCGACACCGACACCCTTCGCGCCCGCCTCGGCGTACCGGCCGCCATGGCTGACGCGATCGCCACGCAACTCGCCTGACAGGAGACCGCAGATGCCCGCGCTCGATCGCTTCCACTCGCTCAAGCAGATCGGCCTCGTCCAGATCGGCACCTACCGCGACCGCTACGGCCGCACCAAGCACGCCGCCGTCTGCACCACCGACGACTGCGGCTGGTCCGTCACCAACTACACGACCAGCACCGCCGCACAGCTCGCCGCCCGCTCCCACCGCTGCCGCGTCAGCTGACCTGGAAGGCCACCCGTCATGGACGTCCCGCTCTGGCTCGCACTGATCGTCGTCGGCGCCCTCGGAATCAAGCTGATCCGCCCGCCCTGGTGGCTCGTCGCCGTGATCCTCCTCGGCGGCTACCTCCTCGCGGACAGCCTCCTCGCCCCGGTCATCGACACCGCCATCACCAAGTAGCAAGCCCTCGAAGGGAGTACCGCCATGATCCGCCCGAAGATCCCGGTCAACCCGCTCCCGACCGGCCGCATCATCCCCCTCGTCCAGCCGACCGCCGACGCCACGGTCGAACCGCACCAGGGCACGGTCCAGGCTTGCGGCTGCGAGCACACCCCGACCGCGACTCAGCCGCGCGTCCAGATGCCCACCGTCCGCCTCACCCCGGCCGGCCTGGTCACCGTCGTCGCCGGTGGCGCCGGACTCGTCATGGTCGTCGGCGCGGTCCTGGTCTCCATGCTCCTGGCCGTCGCCATCACGGGCGTCTCGGTCGCGGCCTGCGCGGTCGTCCTGCGTTCACTGCTCAACCAAAACCACCGCTGACCGGCCCCGGGACGGCCTCAACCGCCAAGTTTCCGCCGTCCCGGAGCCGTACTCCCACCCGAACCAACCGATCCGGAAGGAACCACCATCATGGCCCAGCACACCCACACCCCCGGGCAGGTCTGCACGAACTGCGACGGCCACGCCTCCGTCGCCATCACCCTCGGCGGCCGCGACCGCACCGGCCACCGTCGCACGATCACCGCCTACTGCCCGGCCTGCCACGGCACCGGAACCACCCTGCGCCGCACCGTGCCCGCCTCGGCTGGGCGGTGAACTGGATGCGCACACCCCGGGTCCTCGACCTTTGCTGCGGCGCTGGTGGGGCCGCCATGGGCTACCACCTGGCCGGCTTCAACGTCGTCGGAGTAGACATCGCCCCGCAGCCGCACTACCCCTTCCAGTTCCACCAGGGCGACGCGATCGAGTTCGCCGCCGCCCACGGATCCGACTTCGACCTGATCCACGCCTCCTGGCCCTGCCAGTCCCACTCCACCCTGACGAAGGGCACCAACCAGGGGCGCTCTTACCCGGACCTGATCCCCGCCGGCCGCGCCGCAATGCTGGCCACCGGCCGCCCGTACGTCATCGAGAACGTCCAGAGCGCCCCCATCCGGCCCGACCTCATCCTCTGCGGCGAGATGTTCGGACTCGCGGTCATCCGCCACCGCGTCTTCGAGGTACACGGCTTCCCCACCCTGCAGACCCCTCACATCACGCACCGAGGGCGTGTGGCCGGCATGCGCCACGGCCGCTGGTACCAGGGCCCGTACTTCGCCGTCTACGGACAAGGCGGCGGCAAGGGAACAGTGGCCCAGTGGCAGAACGCCATGGGCATCGACTGGACCGACAACCGTCACGAGATCGCCGAAGCCATCCCGCCCGCCTACACCCAGCACATCGCCGAGCAGTTCCTCGACCACCACCGCGCGGCGGTGACCGCGTGACCAACCTGCTCCAGGACCCGGCCCCCCTCGGCGACATGCTGAGGGTGGCCTCGGCCCCCGACTACCAGCGCTGGGCCGAGCAGATCCGGCGCACGGGCGGCTGCTCCGACCCGATACACATCACCGGCTGGACCATCGCCAAGGACAAGACCTCCGGCGAGATCCTCCACCGCTACTCCACCGAGAACGAGCCCGGCTCCCGCCTCCGCATCGCCTGCGGCAACCGCCGCGCCTCCCGCTGCCCGGCCTGCGCCTGGACCTACGCCGGAGACACCTACCACCTCATCCGCGCCGGCCTCGCCGGAGACGACCGCCGCGACATCCCCGCCACCGTCCGCGAACACCCCCGCGTCTTCACCACCCTCACCGCCCCATCCTTCGGCCCCGTCCACAACCGGCCCTCCTCCGGTCGCTGCCGCTGCGGGACCCAGCACCACCCCGACGACCAGGCCCTCGGCACGGCGCTCGACCCGGCCACCTACGACTACGCGGCCGCCATCCTCTTCAACAACATGGCCGGCGCCCTCTGGGACCGCTTAGCCAAACGGCTTCGCCGAGAGATCGCCGCCTCTGCCGGACTCTCACAGCGCGCGCTCAAGGAAGTTGCCCGGATCTCCTACGGCAAGGTCGCCGAGTTCCAAAAGCGCGGAGCCATCCACTTCCATGCCGTGATCCGGATCGACGGACCCGACGGCCCGGACAGCCCGCCGCCCTCATGGGCCACGACCGAACTCCTCGACACCTCCATTCGCGCCGCCGTCGCCCACTCCTACACCTCGGTCAGTCTCCCGGCCGTCGCCGACCAGCCCGCCCGTACCTTCCGCTGGGGAACCCAGCTCGACGTACGCCCCATCAAGGCCTTCGGGGACGGCTCCGACATCACCGAGCAAGCGGTCGCCTCGTACGTCGCCAAGTACGCAACCAAAGCCGCCGAGAACACAGGCACCCTCGACCGCCGCATCGGCAACCGCGAGGCCCTTGTCCTCCTCGACGTCCCCGACCACACCGCCCGCCTGATCGGTGCCTGCCTCGACCTCGCCCCGCTCTACCCGGACCGCCGCCTCGCCGCCTGATCGGTGCCTGCCTCGACCTCGCCCCGCTCTACCCGGACCGCCGCCTCGCCGCCTGGTCGCACATGCTCGGCTTCCGTGGCCACTTCTCCACCAAGTCGAGGCAGTACTCCACCACCCTCGGTGCCCTCCGCCAGACCCGTGCCGACTACCGCGCCGCCCAAGAACGCGAAGCCCGCGGCCTCACCGATACCGAGCCGGACACCGTGCTCGTCCTCGCCTCCTGGCAGTACGCCGGCCACGGCCACAGCCCCGGCGAGTCCGTCCTCGCCGCCACCATCGCCCGCGATATCGAGCTCAACCGCCAGACCGCCCGCGAAGCCCTGCACGACTTGGAAGGAGCGCTGACGTGAAGGATGAATTGATGACCGTCCCGGAGATCCTTGCCGAGCTGAAGGGGATCTCCCGGCGGACCTTCTACCGGTGGCGCGAGCTTGGCCACGCGCCCGAGGCCTTCAAGCTGCCGAACGGTGAACTGCGTGTGTGGCGGAGTGACTTTCTTGCCTGGCTTCGGAGCCGGGAGGGCGCTGCCGCGTGAAATCGCTCGACGTCAAGATCTGGAGTGTCCGAAAGAGGGACACGAAGAAGCCCTCCTATGACGTGCGATGGTCTGTGGGTGGGCAGGTCTTTTCCGAGTCGTTCAGGACGAAAGGGCTCGCAGATAACTTCCGGTCCAAGCTGTTACGGGCGGCCCGTGACGGTGAGGAGTTCGATACGGAGTCGGGCCTTCCCGGTTCGATGGCCGAGCAGAAGGCGACGCTGAGCTGGTACGCCTTCGCGCTCAAGTACCTCGCCATGAAGTGGCCCCACGCGGCGCCGAACACCCGGGACGGGATCAACGAATCTTTGGCTTCGGTCACGATGGCCCTGCTGGATGACAGACCTGGCCGGCCTGCCGATGTCGAGATGCGGAAAGCTCTTCGGAACTGGGCCTTTGTGCTGCCCGGTCCGGACATCAGGGAGCTTCCCCCGGAGATCGGAAACATCCTGCACTGGGTTGCCAAGGCCTCTCGGCCCTTGTCGGATCTCACCGACCCGGCTCTTGGGCGAGCGGTGCTCGATTCGCTGAAGATCAAATTGGACGGGACTGCGGCTGCTGCCGAGACCGTACGGCGGAAGCGGCGCACCTTGGTCAATGCCCTGCACTACGCCGTGGATCTCGGGGAATTCCGTGAGAACCCGCTCTCGGCGGTTCGCTGGCAGAAGCCCAAGGTGTCAAACGAGGTCGACCCCCGTGTGGTGGCCAACCCTGAGCAAGCTCGATCGCTCCTGCATGCCGTCTCGTACGTCGGCGGGTACAGCCGGGCTCGTGGGAGGCGGCTGGTGGGGCTCTTCGCCGGGATGTACTTCGGGGGCTTCCGGCCGGCTGAGGTCGTGGGGCTGGCTGAGGCGGACCTGACCCTCCCGGGCTCCGGCTGGGGGACGGCACTCCTTCACCGGACCCGGCCGAGCGTCGGCAAGCAGTGGACCGACTCCGGCGAGAGCCATGACGACCGCGGGCTGAAGAACCGGCCCACGGAAGACGTACGACGGGTGCCGATTCCTCCGCAGCTGGTCACCATCCTGCAGGAGCACCTCGACACCTTCGGGACGGCCAAGGACGGGCGGCTCTTCTTCAGCGAGGGTGGGGGAGTGGTCTCCTCCTCGACCTACTACCGGGCGTGGCAGGAAGCCCGAGTGCTGGCGCTACCGCCGGCCGCCGCTGCTTCGCCGCTCGCCCACCGGCCCTACGACCTGCGGCACTCGGCGCTCTCCACGTGGCTCAACGCCGGAGTCGACCCCACTGAGGTTGCCGAGCGGGCGGGCAACAGTGTGGAGGTGCTGCTCAGTCGGTACGCGAAGTGCCTCGACGGTCGGCAGGAGGTGGCCAACCGGAGGATCGAGGATCTGCTCAGCGAGTACGAGTGATCGCGAGTGACTGGCGATATGCTGCGAGGCCCCTGGACCTGTCCGGGGGCCTTTCGGGTTTCTGCTGCTGACCTGGGGCGATGGACCAAGATCCTGTCCACGAATAGTCCACAGGGTCTGACATACGGGTGCGCACGGCCGCAGTTGGCTGCGCATACGCGAAGACCCCGTCTCAGCGAACTCGCTGATGGCGGGGTCTTGGGCACTTCCTGCGAAGTGCCCCCGGCAGGATTCGAACCTGCGCACACGGCTCCGGAGGCCGTTGCTCTATCCCCTGAGCTACGGGGGCGCGTCGTTCGCGTTGCGGCGACGGGTTGAACACTACCAGCTTCCGGGTGGTGATCAGGAACTCGTTTGCGGGGGAGGGGGGAGTGGGTCGCTCGGAGGGGGTGGAAGTGGCAAAAACCCGGACGCGGGGGCCGGGGCCGACCTACTCTCGAGTTGTGTCGGGCGCCTCGGGCCGGGTGCTTGTTGTCGATGACAACAAGGTCATCCGGCAGCTGATCAAGGTCAATCTCGAGCTGGAGGGCTTCGAGGTCGTGACCGCGAACGATGGTGCCGAGTGTCTGGATGTCGTGCACCACGTGATGCCCGATGTGATCACCCTTGATGTGGTCATGCCCCGGCTGGACGGGTTCGGCGCTGCCGCGCAGTTGCGGGCCGATCCACGGACCCGGCACCTGCCCGTTGCGATCGTGAGTGCCTGTACGCAGCACGAGGTCGAGGTCGGGATCGCCGCCGGGGTGGACGCCTTCCTCGCCAAGCCCTTCGAGCCCGCCGAGCTGGTGCGGGTCGTGCGCCGGCTCATCGAGCGGCGGGACCGGAGGGAGCGGAAGGGTGCTCCCGCCGGCAGAGGCCGAGGCTGAGTCCCCTTCTGAGGCTGAGTCCCCTTCTTTAGGGAGGGTGAGGGTGAGGCCGCTGTTCACATGGCGAAACCGTTCGCGTGACCAGGGGGCTTCTCGCCTAGGCTGGGCACGTGACCCCCGCTGACCTCTCCCGTGTCGTCGTGCGCGCCGTGCGCTGCGCCGTCGAGGACGGGGAGCTGCCCGCCTCGGTGGTCGTGCCCGAGCGGGTCGTCGTCGAGCGGACCAGGCCCGGGGGAGTGGGGGACTACGCCTCTCCCGTCGCGTTCGGGGTGGCGAAGGGAGCCGGAGTCGCGCCCCGGGTGGTGGCCGAGGTGCTGGCCCCCCGGCTGGCGGACGTGTCCGGGGTCGACCGTGTCGAGGTGACCGGCGCCGGGTTCCTCAACTTCGTACTTGTCGTCAGTTCCGTCGGTGATCTCGTACGGGGCATTCGTGCGGACGGGGAGCGGTACGGGGTCCACGCCCCCCGTGCTTCCGGCGTCGATGACGTCCCCGCCGCCCCCGCCCGGCGGGAGGATGTCGTCAGGCTTGCTGCTCTGCGGATCGGGCTCGGTCAGGGCCGTCGGGCGGACGGACACGACCTCCCCGTCGCCCCCGTCGCCAAGCGCGACGGGGACGTCGTCGCCGCCTACGGGGCCGACGCCGCCGTCTGGGCGATGGTCGCCGTACCCGCCCACGAGACGCCCGTGTTTTCTCCGGCGCTGCTCGTGCAGGACGAGTCCAGCGAGTTCTTCCGGGTGCGGTACGCCCTCGACCGGGTTCGGGCGCTCACCCGCAACGCCCAGCAGCTCGGGTTCACTGCCGACCCCGGCGACCCCGGCGACCCCGGCGACGTCCCCGCCGCCCCGCTGCTCGCCGCGCTCGCCGACCACCCCCTCGTGCTCGAGGCCGCAGCGCACCACCGTGCGCCCGAGCGGCTCGCCCGGCAGCTCGTCGTGCTGGCCGATGCCCTGCTCGACTTCCAGTACCTCGTCCTGCCCAAGGGGGACGAGAAACCCTCGGCCGCCCATCGCGCCCGGCTGGCCCTTGCCGAAGCCGCCGGGACGGTGCTGGCCGGCGGCCTGGCCCTGCTCGGTATTCATGCGATTCATGCGCCCGACCACCCGTGACGCAGATGCGCCTGCGATCCGGATGATTTGCGAAGAGAGAGTTCGATGAGCCGTTCCGCACACCCCGCCGGGCCCCGCCATGCCGATGTCCTGCCCGAGGGCCACTACTCCCCGCCCGCCGACGACCTCAACGCGCTCGACGAGAAGGTCTGGGCACGGACGGTGAGCCGCAACGCGGACGGTGTCGTGACCGTGGGCGGGATCGAAGTCACCCGGCTCGCCGAGGAGTTCGGGACGCCCGCCTACTTCCTCGACGAGGAGGACTTCCGGGCCCGCTGCCGCGCCTGGGCGCACGCCTTCGGGCCCGACGCCGACGTGTTCTACGCCGGCAAGGCCTTCCTCTCCAAGGCCGTCGTGAAGTGGCTCAAGGAAGAGGGGCTCAACCTCGACGTCTGCTCCGGCGGGGAGCTCGCCACCGCGCTCGCGGCCGGGATGCCCGCGGGGCAGATCGCCTTCCACGGCAACAACAAGTCCACCGCCGAGATCACCCGCGCCGTCGAGGCCGGTGTCGGGCGGATCGTGCTCGACTCCTTCCAGGAGATCGCCCGCGTCGCGCACATCGCCCGCGAGCACGGCGTACGCCAGCCCGTGCAGATCCGCGTGACGGTCGGCGTGGAGGCCCACACCCACGAGTTCATCGCGACCGCGCACGAGGACCAGAAGTTCGGGATCGCCGTCGCCGACGGCAGCGCCGCCGAGGCCGTACGGCGCGCGCTCGGGCACGACAGCCTGGAGCTGCTCGGCGTCCACTCCCACATCGGCTCGCAGATCTTCGACATGGCCGGCTTCGAGGTCTCTGCGAAGAGGGTCGTGCAGCTGCTGGCCGCCGTACGCGACGAGCACGGGGTCGAGCTGCCCGAGATCGACCTCGGCGGCGGGCTCGGCATCGCCTACACCTCCGGCGACGACCCCCGCGAGCCGCACGAGATCGCCAAGGCCCTGCACGAGATCGTCGCCCGCGAGTGCGAGGCGTCCGGCCTGCGCGCCCCGCGGATCTCCGTCGAGCCCGGACGGGCCATCGTCGGGCCGACCGCCTTCACGCTGTACGAGGTCGGGACGATCAAGCCGCTGGAGGGACTGCGCACGTACGTATCCGTCGACGGCGGCATGTCCGACAACATCCGCACCGCGCTCTACGACGCCGAGTACGCGGTCACCCTCGTCTCGCGCACCTCCGAGGCCGAACCCATGCTGGTTCGTGTCGTGGGCAAGCACTGCGAGAGCGGTGACATCGTGGTGAAGGACGCCTTCCTGCCGGCGGACCTCGCCCCCGGTGACCTCCTCGCGGTCCCGGCCACCGGCGCGTACTGCCGCTCGATGGCCAGCAACTACAACCACGCACTGCGCCCGCCCGTCGTCGCCGTGCGCGACGGACAGGCACGTGTCATCGTCCGGCGTGAGACGGAGGAAGATCTCCTGCGCCTCGACCTCGGATAATTCGCATTCTTCTGGGGGAGGCCCCCCAGACCCTCAAATAGGTGTCTCACTCAATGGACCGAGGGTGGAAACTGTTGTCCATTGAGTGAGACTGGTTCACGCCTGGGATGCAAACCGCTCACCAGGTACTGATGTGAAGATCGAAAGGCGTAGGTCGAATGATGCGTACGCGTCCGCTGAAGGTGGCGCTGCTGGGCTGTGGAGTGGTCGGCTCAGAGGTGGCGCGCATCATGACGACGCACGCCGACGATCTGACAGCCAGGATCGGCGCGCCCGTCGAGCTCGCCGGCGTGGCCGTGCGCCGCCCCTCCAAGGTCCGTGAGGGCATCGACCCGGCCCTGGTCACCACCGATGCGACGGCGCTGCTCAAACGCGGCGACATCGACATCGCCATCGAGGTCATCGGCGGCATCGAGCCGGCCCGCACCCTGATCACCACCGCCTTCGAGCACGGCATCTCCGTCGTCTCGGCGAACAAGGCGCTGCTCGCCCAGGACGGCGCCGCGCTGCACGCCGCCGCCGAGGCGGCCGGGCTGGACCTGTACTACGAGGCCGCCGTCGCCGGCGCCATCCCGCTGGTCCGCCCGATGCGCGAGTCCCTCGCGGGCGACAAGATCAACCGGGTGATGGGCATCGTCAACGGCACGACGAACTTCATCCTCGACAAGATGGACTCGACGGGCGCCGGCTACCAGGAGGCGCTCGACGAGGCCACGGCCCTCGGGTACGCCGAGGCCGACCCCACCGCCGACGTCGAGGGCTACGACGCCGCCGCCAAGGCCGCGATCCTGGCCGGCATCGCCTTCCACACCCGGGTGCGCCTCGACGACGTCTACCGCGAGGGCATGACCGAGGTCAGCGCCGCCGACTTCGCGTCCGCCAAGCGGATGGGCTGCACCATCAAGCTCCTCGCCATCCTGGAGCGCGCCGCCGACGGCGAGTCCGTCACCGCGCGCGTCCACCCGGCGATGATCCCGCTGACCCACCCGCTCGCTTCCGTCCGCGAGGCGTACAACGCCGTCTTCGTGGAGGCGGAGGCCGCCGGGCGGCTCATGTTCTACGGGCCCGGCGCGGGCGGTTCGCCGACCGCGTCGGCGGTACTCGGCGACCTGGTCGCCGTCTGCCGGAACAAGCTCGCCGAGGCAACGGGGCCGGGCGAGTCCGCGTACACCCAGCTGCCGGTCAGCCCCATGGGGGATGTCGTCACCCGCTACCACATCAGCCTCGATGTGGCGGACAAGCCGGGCGTGCTCGCCCAGGTGGCGACGTGCTTCGCGGAGCACGGTGTCTCGATCGACACCGTCCGCCAGCAGGGCAAGGACGGCGAGGCCTCCCTCGTCGTCGTCACCCACCGCGCGCCCGACGCCGCCCTCTCCGGGACCGTCGAGGCGCTGCGGAAGCTGGACACCGTCCGCGGTGTCGCCAGCATCATGCGTGTTGAAGGGGAGTAAGGACCCATGAGCAGCAATCGCACCCACCAGTGGCGCGGCATCATCGAGGAGTACCGGGACCGCCTGCCGGTGACGGACAAGACTCCGGTGGTCACGCTCCGCGAGGGCGGCACTCCCCTCGTCCCCGCGCAGGTGCTCTCCGAGCGCACAGGCTGCGAGGTGCACCTGAAGGTCGAGGGGGCCAACCCCACCGGGTCCTTCAAGGACCGCGGCATGACCATGGCGATCACCAAGGCCAAGGAGGACGGCGCCAAGGCCGTCATCTGCGCCTCGACGGGCAACACCTCGGCCTCCGCCGCCGCGTACGCGGTGCGCGCCGGGATGGTCTCCGCCGTCCTCGTGCCCCGCGGCAAGATCGCGCTCGGCAAGATGGGCCAGGCGCTCGTGCACGGCGCCAAGATCCTGCAGGTCGACGGCAACTTCGACGACTGCCTGGACCTGGCCCGCGCGCTGTCCGACAACTACCCGGTGGCGCTGGTCAATTCCGTCAATCCGGTGCGCATCGAGGGCCAGAAGACGGCCGCGTTCGAGATCGTGGACGCGCTCGGCGACGCCCCCGACATCCACGTGCTGCCCGTCGGCAACGCCGGCAACATCACCGCGTACTGGAAGGGCTTCAAGGAGTACAAGGCCGATGGCCTGGCCTCCCGTACGCCCCGCGTGTGGGGTTTCCAGGCCTCCGGTTCCGCGCCCATCGTGCGCGGGGAGATCGTCAAGGAGCCGCACACCATCGCCACCGCGATCCGCATCGGCAACCCGGCCTCGTGGGACTACGCCCTGCAGGCCCGGGACGAGTCGGGCGGCTTCATCGACGAGGTGACGGACCGCCAGATCCTGGCCGCCTACCGCCTGTTGGCGGCCCAGGAGGGTGTCTTCGTCGAGCCCGCGTCGGCCGCTTCCGTGGCCGGTCTGCTCAAGGCCGCCGAGCTCGGTCTGGTCGACCCCGGCCAGAAGATCGTGTGCACCGTCACCGGCAACGGCCTGAAGGACCCCGACTGGGCGGTCGCCGGCGCTCCGCAGCCGGTCACCATTCCGGTTGACGCCGAGGCCGCCGCGGTCCGCCTCGGTCTCGTCTGACCGGGAGCACCCGCGGTTCCCGCAGTACCCGCAGTTCCGTAGTTCCCGCGGTAACCGGGTTGCCGGATTCAGGAAGTCTTTCGAAGGCTGAGGAATCCGGCAACTCGGGCCGTACGGCACCAAAATCCCCGTAGGAACCCGGTGTCATCGACGGGAGCCCGCGACACGCATCGTGCGCCTGCTGTGCGCCCTATGTCGCGACAGAACCTTCCTTCGATACGCTGTACTTACATCCGCCGCCGCGCATATGACCGCGGTGCTGCCCACAGGGCCTTCGGGTGTCGTACGTTCTCCAGTACATTCGCAGCGAGCCAGCGAAGATCTCGTCTCGCACAGTCACAAGGAGTGTCATCGGACGATGGCCGGTCCAGCGTTCCGCGCCGCCGCCGTACGGGTGCGCGTCCCCGCCAGCAGTGCCAACCTCGGCCCGGGCTTCGACGCCTTCGGTCTGGCCCTGGGGCTCTACGACGACGTCGTCGTCCGCGTGGCCGATTCCGGCCTGAACATCGACATCGCGGGTGAAGGTGCCGACACCCTTCCGCGGGACGAGAGCCATCTCCTCGTACGTTCCATGCGCACCGCCTTCGACCTGCTGGGCGGCCAGCCGCGCGGCCTCGAGGTCGTCTGCGCCAACCGCATCCCGCACGGCCGCGGCCTCGGCTCCTCCTCCGCCGCGATCTGCGCGGGCATCGTCGCCGCCCGCGCGGTGACCATAGGCGGAGAGGCGAAGCTCGACGACGTGGCGCTGCTGGAGCTCGCCACCGAGATCGAGGGCCACCCCGACAACGTCGCCGCCTGTCTGCTCGGCGGCTTCACCCTCGCGTGGATGGACGGCGGCAGCGCCAAGGCGATCCGCATGGAGCCCGCCGATTCCATCGTTCCGGTGGTCTTCGTCCCCTCCAAGCCGGTCCTGACGGAGACCGCGCGCGGCCTGCTTCCGCGCACCGTCCCGCACGTGGACGCGGCCGTCAACGCGGGCCGCGCGGGTCTGCTCGTAGAGGCCCTGACCAGGCGTCCCGAGTTCCTGCTGCCGGCCACCGAGGACCGTCTCCACCAGGAGTACCGGTCCCCGGCGATGCCCGAGAGCGTGGCGCTCGTGGCCCGGCTCCGGGCGGACGGCATTCCGGCTGTGATCTCCGGCGCGGGACCCACGGTCCTGGCGCTGGTCGACAACGGCGCGGCCGACAAGGTCGCGCGGCTCGCGGGCGAGGGGTGGGCGGCCAACCGGCTCGCACTCGACGCCGCGGGCGCGAGCGTACTTCCGCTGGGTACTCAGGGCGGCTGAAGAGTGCTGTAGGAAAAGCCGGCCAGGGCGGGCGGCCAGGGCAGGCCGCCCGCACGGAAGGGCTCGATCGCCGGTGATTGAGAGGGGGAATGTCTGTTGGATCCGGTAGTGTTAATCTCAAGTGCGCATCCGAAGCCGCCATGGCTTGGTGCTCAGTGTCCCTATCAGGGACCACCTTTCTTCCGGGAGCCTCCCCGACTGCTTTGACCACGGCCAGCAGTTTCGAGCAACGCTCCGGAATCGGCGTGACATTCCCACGCTCGCAGCTCGGGGGCTTCTCGCCGGAACCACCCACGTACATGCACGTTTCTCTCCGCCGTATCTCTATCGGCGGACCACCGCCCCGGCTGCAGTTCCTGCCTCACCAGGTCATGGACTGCCGTCGGACAGCACAACCGGTCGCCGAGCCAGACAGGCCGACGTCCGCTCCAGGGAAGGACCCTTCGTGAGCGACACCACCGATCTGATGGGCGCTGCCGACACCAATGTCGACACCAGTGCCCCCGCCGCGACCAAGCGTCGCCGCTCCGGCACCGGCCTTGACGGCATGGTTCTGGCCGAGCTGCAGCAGGTCGCGTCGGGCCTCGGCATCAGGGGCACCGCGCGGATGCGCAAGGGCCAGCTGATCGAGGTCATCAAGGAGACGCAGGCGGGCAGCAGTGCCCCCAAGGCCGCGGCCTCCGCGCCCGCCGACACGGCGGCCGAGACCAAGCCGAAGCGCCGCGTCACCAGCAAGGCCCGTACGGGCGAGGCCGCCGCCGAGGCCCCCGCCGAGAAGACCGCCACGCAGGCGCAGATCGACATCCCCGGCCAGCCGGCCAGCGAGGACGCCCCGGTCGGCGAGCGTCGCCGCCGTCGGGCCACCGCCCCGTCCGGCAGCCCCGAGGGTTCGGTCCCCGCCACCGTGCAGGTCGAGCAGAAGACCGAGGCCGCCCCGGCCGCGCAGACCGAGGCCAAGGCCGAGGCGGCCACCGCCGTCTCCGGCCAGGCGCAGGGCCAGGCCGGCCAGGCGCAGGACGGCGAAGGCCGCGGCCGGCGCGACCGTCGTGAGCGCGGCAACGACCGTGCCGAGCGGGGCGAGCGCCAGCGCGACCGCCGTGACCGCGGCGCCAAGGCCGACGACCAGGGCCAGGGCGCGCAGGGTCAGGGCCAGGCCGGCCAGGGCCAGGGCGGTCAGGGTCAGGGCGGCGGACGCCAGGACCGGACCGACCGTCAGGACCGCCAGCAGGGCGGCCGCGGCCAGGGCCAGGGTCAGCAGGGTGGTCGTCAGGACCGGGACCGTCAGGACAACGGCCCCCAGGACGACTTCGACGAGGAAGGCCGTCGCGGTCGGCGCGGCCGCTACCGTGACCGCCGTGGCCGTCGTGGCCGCGACGAGTTCGCGGGTCCGAGCGAGCCGACGGTCGCCGACGACGACGTCCTGATCCCCGTCGCGGGCATCCTCGACATCCTCGACAACTACGCGTTCATCCGGACCTCGGGCTACCTGCCCGGCCCGAACGACGTGTACGTCTCCCTCGCCCAGGTCCGCAAGGCCGGTCTGCGCAAGGGCGACCACACCACCGGTGCGGTCCGTCAGCCCAAGGACGGCGAGCGCCGCGAGAAGTTCAACGCGCTCGTGCGCCTGGACTCCGTCAACGGCATGGCGCCCGAATCCGGCCGCGGCCGCCCGGAGTTCCAGAAGCTGACCCCGCTCTACCCGCAGGACCGGCTCCGTCTGGAGACCGACCCGGGCGTGCTGACCACCCGCATCATCGACCTCGTGTCGCCGATCGGTAAGGGCCAGCGCGGTCTGATCGTGGCCCCGCCGAAGACCGGTAAGACCATGATCATGCAGGCGATCGCCAACGCGATCACGGTCAACAACCCCGAGTGCCACCTGATGGTCGTCCTGGTCGACGAGCGTCCGGAAGAGGTCACCGACATGCAGCGGTCGGTCAAGGGCGAGGTCATCTCCTCGACCTTCGACCGCCCGGCCGAGGACCACACCACCGTCGCCGAGCTGGCCATCGAGCGCGCCAAGCGTCTCGTCGAGCTCGGCCACGACGTGGTCGTCCTGCTGGACTCCATCACCCGTCTGGGACGCGCGTACAACCTCGCCGCCCCCGCCTCCGGCCGCATCCTGTCCGGTGGTGTCGACTCGACCGCGCTGTACCCGCCGAAGCGCTTCTTCGGTGCCGCGCGCAACATCGAGGACGGCGGCTCGCTGACCATCCTGGCCACCGCGCTGGTCGACACCGGCTCGCGCATGGACGAGGTGATCTTCGAGGAGTTCAAGGGCACCGGCAACATGGAGCTCAAGCTCGACCGGAAGCTCGCCGACAAGCGCATCTTCCCGGCCGTGGACGTGGACCCCTCGGGCACCCGCAAGGAGGAGATCCTCCTCAACAGCGAGGAGCTCGCCATCGTCTGGAAGCTGCGCCGGGTGCTGCACGCGCTCGACTCGCAGCAGGCCATCGAGCTGCTCCTCGACAAGATGAAGCAGACGAAGTCGAACGCCGAGTTCCTCATGCAGATCGCGAAGACGACCCCGTCGGGCAAGAACGACGACTGACGTCCGCGCGCAGTGCCCGTC
>NZ_JBSGXB010000127.1:0-20011 GCF_053609185.1 Streptomyces sp. NPDC054956
TTCTCTTACCGAGGGCGGCACCCCTTCTTCGCGATGGGGTGCCGCCCTCGGGCGTTTCACGCGGCAGGGCGCGTGATGAAGGTGACCTCTTCGTGGTCCTCGCCCAAGGCGATGCTCGGCGACGCGTCCAGTGCGTGGGCGAGTCGGCGCAGCGGGGGCAGCGTGGGCACGGCATCGGCCCCCTCCACGCGGGAGATCTTCGGGCTTTCCCTTCCTCGCCGCGGCTGTATGTCATGTGGGGCGGTCCGTGCTCCCTTTCGCACACCTTCGAGCTGCGACCGCGCGGCTCACTTGTGCCGACTCATGCATGCGGGTTTTGCGGAAAACGGTGAGCAGCACGATTCTGCGCCCGGGCGCGAACCAGTAGGTGACCCGTGTGGCGACTCCGTCGAGGGTTGGACGCGCTGCGGCCGTCGATTGCACCCCATCGGCGGGCGACGGCCTGTGCGGGTGACGTGGTGGCAGCCCAGCTGCTCGGCACATGGGACGGAGCACCGGGGATCGTCCGGGTTTGGTTGACTGCTGGCATGACTGAGCCGTTCATCAAGATCTGCGGTCTGAAAACCGCGCACGACATCGACACCGCCGTGGAGGCGGGGGCCGGTGCCGTGGGGTTCATCCTGGCCGCCGACACCGTGCGCACGATCGACGCCGCCGCCGCGCGGGAGCTGGCCGCGCGGGTGCCCGCCGGGGTGCTCACCGTCGGGGTGTTCCGCGGGCAGTCGGTGGAGGAGGTCCGGCGGCTCGCCGAGGAGAGCGGGGTGCGCGCCGTGCAGCTGCACGGGGACGAGGGCCCCGAGTACTACGAGGAGCTGCGCGCGGAGGGCCGCACGCTGATCCGGGCCACGGCCCGCGCGGTGGCCTCCGTAGGGGAGTACGGGGAGGACCTGCTGCTGATCGACGCCCCCGACGCCGGCTCCGGCAAGCCGTGGAACTGGGGCTCGCCCGAGTTCACCGCACCGGCCGGCCGGTGGCTGCTGGCGGGCGGGCTGAACCCGCGGAACGTACGGGAGGCCCTGGAGGTCACCGGGGCGTGGGGCGTGGACGTGTCGAGCGGGGTGGAGCGGGAGCGCGGGGTGAAGTCCCCGGAGCTGATCCGCGCCTTCATCGAGGCGGCGCGGGGCGCGCGCGGCTGACGGGCTGACGGGCTGCGGGGCTGCGGGGCTACGGGCCGGCGGTCCGGGCCGGCGGTCCGGGGCCCGTCCCCGGCCGGGGCCACGCCCGGAGGCGGTGCCGGGCGTGTGGAATCGCTCCGCCGTCCGGCCGCCCGCGGGCGGTGTCGCCGCGGATCGGGACGCACGGGGTGGTCGGCTGGCCGACGGTCACAATCGCCCCTCGCCGACCTCGAAAGGTGGTACCCGGTGAAACGAGCCCGTTTCCTCGCCGCGGTAGTCCCGTCCCTGCTGGTGGCCGCGCTCGCCGGTGCCGGTACGACCGCGCAGGCCGCGGCCGATCCGCAGCCGAAGCCCAAGATTCCGTTCCCGCACTGCATCGCGGGCGACGGGACCGACCTCAACGAGTTCTACGACGTGAAGGTGCGGATCATCGGTCCGCTCAGCTGTCGCGAGACCTACGCCAAGGAGAAGTGGGCGAGGACCGCGCCGTCCTGGTTCACGGCGAAGAACGCCGCGGAGGCCGTCTACCCGCCCGGCTACGAGCCGTCCAAGCCCAACCCCATCGACGACTTCAACTCCAAGTTCGTCAGCGCCACGTACGTCCAGGACATCGGCACGCCGCAGGAGGAGCGCGTCACGTACAAGAAGAACCGGGTGCTGCGCACCGGTCTCGTCGACGTCGACGGCTTCCCGTACTCGATCGCCATCTCGCCGCCGCTCAAGCCGCTGGCGCTCGGCCCGCACACCAACACCGTCTTCTTCACGCTCAAGGCGCAGCACTGCGACGGGAACGGGACCGACGTGGAGTTGAACTGCCTGCCCGCGGGCACCTTCGCGTACACGGGCGACACCCCCTTCACCGTGGTCCCGCGGCCGACCGACTGAGCCGGCCGGCCCCGCAGCGGAGCGGCCGCCCGTCAGGCGAGCGCGAGCGAATCGATCCAGCGCTCCAGGCGGCGGCCCTCCGCGGCCATCAGTTCCGGGTCCCGGAAGGTGTTGGTGAGCAGGGAGATGCCCTGGTAGGAGGCGATCAGGGCGACCGCGAGCTCGCGGGCGTCCGTGGTCCGGCCCAGGGCGTGGAACTGCTGCTCGGCCCAGTCGAGCAGGACCCGCATGACCTTGGCGAGGGCCTGGTCGAGGCCGTCGTCGCGCTTGTCGAGTTCGGAGGCCAGGCTGCCGGTGGGGCAGCCGTAGCGGGCGGTGAGCTCGCGCTGGTCGACCCAGCCGGCGAGGAGGGCCTTCAGCCGGTCCTGCGGGGTGGGGAGTGCGTCGAGGGCGGTGATCAGGCCCGCGAGGGTCTGCGCGTGGGCGTCGATGGCCGCCTCGACCAGCTGGTCCTTGGTCTTGAAGTAGTAGTAGACGTTGCCGAGGGGGACGTCGGCCGCGCGCGCGATGTCGGCGATCGTCGTCTTCTCCATGCCCTGTTCGTGCAGGACCTGGGCCGCGGCCGCCGCGAGCCGTTCGCGCTTGCCGCCCCGCTTGCCGGTGCGCTGGGCCGTGGTCCCGGCGGGTCCGGCGGTTTCCGCAGATTCTGAGTAAGTCACCTGACTAAGTATAGACGGGCGCCGCCCGGCGGGCTATGGTCGTCCCAGAAGTCAGTCAGCCGACTAACTAACTCTCTTGGGCAGGAGCCTCACATGTTCGTCATCACGGGTGCGACCGGAAACGTCGGCAGCGAGCTGGTACGGGTCCTCGCGGCAGCGGGGGAGCGGGTCACGGCCGTCTCCCGCCGGGCGCCGGAGCAGGCCCTGCCCGAAGGAGTCCGCCACCACCGGGCCGACCTCGCCGAGCCGGAGAGCCTGCGGCCCGCTCTCGACGGGGCCGAGGCCCTGTTCCTGCTCGTCGCCGGCGAGGACCCGGAGGCGCTGCTCGGCCTGGCCGCGGCGAGCGGCGTACGCAGGGTCGTACTGCTGTCCACGCAGGGGGTCGGGACCCGGCCCGAGCTGTACCGGCACCCGGCCGCCTTCGAGGAGGCCGTCCGCCGGTCGGGCCTGGAGTGGACGATCCTGCGCTCGGGCGGGCTCGACTCCAACGCCTTCGCCTGGGCCGAGTCGATCCGTACCCGCCGCACGGCGATCGCGCCCTTCGGGGACGTCGCTCTGCCCACGGTCGACCCGGCGGACGTCGCCGACGTCGCGGCGGCCGTGCTGCGCGGCGGGGACCACGCGGGAGCCGTGTACGACCTGACCGGTCCGGCCCCCGTCACCCCGCGCGAGCGGGTCGAGGTGATCGCGCAGGTGCTCGGTGAGCCGGTGCGGTTCGTGGAGCAGAGCCCCGAGGAGGCCCGGGCGCAGATGCTGACCTTCATGCCCGAGCCCGCGGTCGACGGCACCCTGTCGATCCTGGGCGCGCCCGTCGCCGCCGAGGTGGCGGTGAGCCCCGCCGTCGAACGCATCCTGGGCCGCGCGCCGCGGCCCTTCGCCGCCTGGGCGCGCCGTACGGCCCCGGCCTTCCGCTGACGGCGCCCGGGCCCTTCCCGACCCGGCCCGCGCCCGCGCCCGTTCTCCGTACCCGCCCCACCTCTGAAGGAGCAGCAACCGTGCCCGTACAGCCCGTACTCGACTCGACGATCCACTACCGGGAGGCCGGCAGCCCGGCCGGCGTGCCCATGGTGTTCCTGCACGGGAACCCGACCTCCTCCCATCTCTGGCGGGAGGTGCTCCCCGCCGTCGGCGGGCCCGGCCGGCTGCTCGCGCCGGACCTGATCGGCATGGGGGAATCGGGCAAGCCCGCCATCGACTACACCTTCGACGACCACTCCCGTTACCTCGACGCCTGGATCGAGGCGCTCGGCCTCGGCGAGGTGGTGCTGGTCGGGCACGACTGGGGCGGTGCGCTCGCCTTCGACTGGGCCGCCCGGCATCCGGGGCGGGTACGCGGCATCGCGTTCACTGAAACCATCGTCAAGCCGATGACCTGGGAGGAGTTCCCGGAAGGCGGCCGCGAGCTGTTCCGGGCGATCAAGACCCCGGACGTCGGCGAGGCGATGATCCTCGACGAGAACGGCTTCATGGAGGTGCTGCCCGGCAGCGTCGCCCGGCCCCTCGACCCGCGCGACCTGGACGCGTACCGGGCCCCGTACCCGACCCGGGAGAGCCGGCGGCCGCTGCTGCGGTGGGCGCGGTCGATGCCGCTCGGCGGGGAGCCGGCCGAGGTGGTGGCCCGGGTGGCGGCGTACGGAGACTGGCTCGCGAAGAGCCCGGAAGTGCCCAAGCTGCTGGCGACCTTCGCACCGGGGCCCGGGGCGATGCAGGGGCCCGAGACCGTCGAGTGGTGCGAGCGGAACATCGCGGGCCTGGAGCTCGCCCGCCACGACGACGTGCCCGCCGGGCACCACACCCCCGAGGACCACCCGCTGCTCATCGCGGCGGCGGTCGCGGACTGGGCCGGGCGGCACGGTCTGTGGACGTGAGCGGGGTGGCGGGGCGGACTGCGCCGCCGCTCCGGACGACCGGGCCCCGCCGGACCGCGAGGCGGATCCGGGCCGTGGGGTTGGCCCGGTCCGCGAGAACGGGGCGAAGGGCGGGCGGCGCGGGTCTTCGGTCCCTGCGGCGGCGGACGTAGGTCCCTGTCGGCGGGCCTTCCGCCCCGGCGAGACTTCGAGGATGGACACCCTGGACTCGTTGGTCGTCGGCGCGAACGATCACCTCTGGACCTACCTGCTGATCCCGCTGGTGGTCGGTGCCGGCCTGTACTTCACGGTCCGGTCGCGCGGTGTCCAGCTGCGCCTGCTCCCGGAGATGTTCCGGGTGGTGAAGGAGAAGACCCCGCCGCGCGCCGACGGCCGCAAGCAGGTCTCGTCCTTCGGCGCCTTCACGATCTCCGCCGCCGCGCGCGTCGGCACCGGCAACATCGCCGGCGTCGCCACCGCCATCACCCTGGGCGGCGCGGGCGCCGTCTTCTGGATGTGGATGATGGCGCTGATCGGCGCGGCCTCCGCCTTCGTCGAATCGGCCCTCGCCCAGCTCTACAAGGTGCGCAACGCCACCGGCGCGTACCGGGGCGGTCCGGCGTACTACATGCAGCGCGCGCTCGGTAAACGCTGGCTCGGGGTGCTCTTCGCGGTGACGATCACCGTCACCTTCGGCTTCGTCTTCAACGCGGTGCAGGCCAACACCATCACCGCCGTCGCCTCCGGTTCGCTCGCCGACCCGGACGGGTCCGACTGGTTCGGTCCGGCGCTCGGCGTGCTGCTCGCCGCCCTGCTGGGTCTGGCGGTCTTCGGCGGGGTCAAGCGGATCTCGTCCGTCACCACCGTCCTGGTGCCGGTCATGGCGATCGTCTACCTGCTGCTGGGCGCGGCGGTGGTCCTCCTCAACATCACCGAGTTCCCGCGGGTCCTCGCGGACATCGTCGGAGGCGCCTTCGGCTTCCGCGAGCTGGCGGCCGGCGGCATCGGCGCGGCCGTCCAGCAGGGCATCCGGCGCGGCATGTTCTCCAACGAGGCGGGGCTGGGCTCGGCCCCGAACGCGGGCGCGGCCGCCGAGGTCTCGCACCCGGTCAAGCAGGGCCTCGTACAGTCCCTGGGCGTCTTCTTCGACACGCTCCTCGTGTGCACGATGACGGCCTTCATCGTCCTGGTCACCAACCCGGAGCTGTCGGGCCGGCAGGGCGCAGACCTGACGCAGACGGCGCTGAGCGACACGCTCGGTTCGTGGGCCGGGCACCTGCTCACCGGCGTGGTCTTCATGCTCGCCTTCAGCAGCATGATCGGGAACTACTACTACGGCGAGACCAACATCCAGTTCATCACCCGCAAGCGGTGGGTCCTGCCGGGGTACCGGGCGCTGGTCCTGAGCGCGGTCGTCCTGGGCTCGCTCGGCTCGGTGTCGATCGTCTGGAACCTGGCGGACGTGTTCATGGGCCTGATGGCCCTGGTCAACCTCGCCGCGATCATCCCGCTGTCGGCGATCGCCTTCCGCCTCCTGGACGACTACCTCGCGCAGCGCCGGGCCGGCCTGGAGCCGGTGTTCACGCGCGACCGCATGCCGGACCTCCGCGGGGTCCAGTGCTGGGACCCGGTCCGCACGGTGGTCCCGTCCTCGGCGGCCCCGGAACGGGTGTAGCGGGGGCCTGCGCCACTCGATCGTGGGACGCTGAACGAAGCGGCCGAACGCCGCGACACCGTCTGTCTACGCTCGCTGGCATATGCCACAGGAGAGGGGAACCGCGATGACCGCAGCCATGGTCGAGCCCGACCGGAACGCCGGCGGCCCCACGTGGGACTACCTGCTGCAGAGCTGGCGTGACCTGGACGTGCCGGAGGGCTGGCGCGCCGAGATCGACGGAGGACAGATCACCTTGGTGCCACCGCCCCACCGACACCACAACGGAATCGCGGTCAAGGTGCAGCGTGCCCTGTACGGGATCCTGCCGCCCGAGTGGGAGGTGTACCAGACACTCGGCATCCACATCGCCGCCCTGGACAAGCTGTACGTGCCGGACCTGGTCGTCGTCCCGTCCCAGCTGGTCGACGACGTGGAAGCCGAGGTCTCCGACCCCGTCGACGCGGCCGAGGCGCTGCTCGTCGTGGAGATCACCTCCAGGAGCAATGCCGAGGACGACCGGAAGAAGAAGCTCTGGGCCTACGCCCATGCCCCCGTCCCGGTCTACCTGCTGATCGACCGCTTCGACGAGCACGGTCCGACGGCGACCTTGTTCACCGAACCCCAGAACGGCGCCTACAAGCACGCCGTCCGGGTGGCGTTCGGCGATGAACTGACGCTCCCCGAGCCCTTCGCGCTGACGCTGGACACGGGGAGCTTCCCGCACTGATCCCCCAGGGCGTGCGCCGGGGGCTTCGGGCGGGTCAGGCGAGGCGGTCCGGTATCGGGGCCAGGTCGTAGTTGGCCCAGACGTAGGAGTCCATCTGGTGCTGGTCGCCGGAGAGGTTCGTGACCCGGTCGACCTTGCCGTCGGCGTCGAAGTGCCAGACCAGCGCCCACAGGGTGTCCACCTTGCCGACGCCGCCGGTGGTCCAGCCGCGGTGGACGTCCACCACGTACTCCTCGTTGGCCTCCAGGAACAGCGGGTCGGCCTGGAAACCGGCCTTGCCGAGCTGGGTGAAGAAGGCCGCGACCTCCTCGACGCCCCGCTTGGTGCCCGACAGCGGGTGGTGTCCCGGGATGGTCCACTCGATCCCCTCCGCGAGCACCTCCCGCATGCCGTCGAGGTCGTAGGCCGCGTAGGCGGTGAAGAACTTGTTGATCGCTTCGACCTTGGAGTTCTTGTCGCTCATGCTGTGCGAATCCGTTTCATCTCATCGGTGATCAGACGGTTTTGGATGTCCTGTGCATGATCGACGGTATATGCGGACGGTCCGGTCTAGGGGGCAAATCAGGGGTCTGTACCCGATGCGGCTCGGGGTCGTGCGCCCGTAGCTTCGTGGTCATGAACAATCCGCGAACTGCCTTCATCGCAGCACCCGTTCTGATGGGAACGTACGGCGTCGTCCGCATCATCGACGGCCTCGACGGCAGCCGCGGACCGGGTTTCGCCTGGAGCGCCGGCCACCTGTGCTTCCTGGCCGCGCTCGTCTTCTTCGTGCGGGGATTCGCCACGATGCGCGATCTGGCGGGCGCCAACCGGCTGGCCGCCGTGGGCCTGTGGACCGGCACGGCGGGTGCGGTCGCGGTCGCCGGGCAGTTCGCCATGGACCTGGCGGTCGGGTTCCTGTCGGCCGACCGGGGCGCCATGGACGTGCTGTTCACCCGGGTCCAGGACATACCCGGCGTGCTCCCGGTGTTCTACGACTTCGGCCCGCTGCTGTTCTTCGTCGGCCAGCTGATCCTGGTCTCCCAGCTCGCCGCGCGCCGCGTCCTGAAGGTGTGGGCCCCCGTCCTGGTCCTCGTCGACACCACGCTGCCCTTCGCCGACAAGGACCTCATACCTCTCGGCGCCGTACTCCTCCTGGTCTCCTTCGCGCCGCTCTACCGCGGCGGTCCGGCGGCCGGGCGGGTCGTCCCGGTCGCTTCCTCGTCCGGTTCCGGAGCGGCGAAGGTGCTGGTCTAGGGCCGGTCCGGGGGAGCGCGGTGCGGGCGTGAGCGGGTGACGGATCCGGAGGGTTCGCCCTTCGAGCCGACCGGGTGAGGGAGGAGCGATTCTGCTTGCCAGGACGGGAGTTCGGACTCGGGTGGCGTCGATGGTTCGGCTATCCAGGAGGCTCGTACCGCCGAATCGAGAAGGCCGCTATGAGACTCACCCGACCCGCCCTGCTGGCTGCCGCCGCACTCCTCGCCCTCTGCGGGACGACGGCCACGGCGCAGGGACGCACCAGTGCGCCCGCCGCGCCCGTCGTCCCGAAGGCCGCCGAAACCCTGACGTACGTCACCGGTCCCCCGACGGAGGTTCCGGACGAGTTCCGGGTGCTGCGTACGGCCAAGGCCACGTGTCCCGTCGGTACGGTCCCGACCGGGGGCGGCATGACCGTGTCCCCGACGTGGTTCGAATTCGCCCTGACCAGTTCCTACGCGAGCGGGCGTGACTGGATCATCACCGGCATGAACGACGACACGCTGAAGGCCGGGAAGGTCTCGGCCACGGTGGTCTGCTCGAACGCTCCCCATCGCCAGGTCTTCGGGGGCCGCACCACGCTGGCGAGGGACCAGGTCGTCATCCTGCACCAGCCCTGCCCCAACGGCGAGGTGCCCACGGGTGGAGGAGGGCGGGGCGAAGCGCAAGGAGTGGTCATCCAGAGCTCGCTCCAGAACCTCAACACGTGGGAGGTCAGGTACTACAACAACACCGGGGCGGTCCACACGGTGGAACCCTTCGTCGTCTGTTCAACGGCGCCCCACCATCAGCTTCCCGGGCGGCCGGGCTCGGTGGGGAAGTGGGGCGGCGTCGGAACCTCGTGGGTCGGGTGTCCGGCCGGGCAGCAGGTCACGGGTGGCGGAGGGTTCAGCGAGAACACCGAGTTCATCCTGTCGACCTTCGAGAACAACGGCTGGCGCGTCAGCGTCCAGAACCTGACGCTCGACTTCCAGCAGGTGACCGCGTTCGTGGTCTGCACCGGCAGCTAGGCCCGCCGCCGGTCAGCCGAGGGCGGCGACGAAGACGGACCAGGCGGGGGCGCCGAAGGTGAGGTGGGGGCCGTCGGGGACCTTGGAGTCGCGGACGGGGACTACGTCGGGGTGGCCGTCGGCGACCTCGACGCAGTCGCCGCCGGTGCCGTCGCTGTAGGTGGACTTCCGCCAGGTGGCCATCTCCAGGCAGTCGCCGCCGCTCGCCCCGCTGTAGCTGGACTTGTGCCAGATGGCCGCCGACAGGTCGTACTCAGGCGTGCTGGTCATGTTCGTAATCCTCCGCCACCGACTCGATCAAGGCCAGCGACTTGCGCGGTGAGAGCGCGTTGGCCGTGAGGAGATCGTAGGTCAGCGTGTGGTGATTGACTGTGGCCGGATCGTCGAACAGCTGGCCCGTTCCCATGCCTTGGACGTAGGCAAGCGCGGGGGCGTCCTCGAATGACATCAGCTTGAGGGAGCCCTCCATGGCTGCGTGCAGGCCTGCGCTGAAAGGGAGTACCTGCACGATGATCCGGTGGCGCCGGATCAGGGTTGCGATGTGGCGCAGGTTCTCGGCCAGTACAGCCTTGTTGTCGCCTGCCCGGCGGAGTACGGCTTCGTCCAGCACGCACCACAACAGCGGCGTTGTTGGATCGGCGAGCAGGGCGGCACGAGCCAGTCGGTTCGCGACCAACTCGTTGATGGTCTCCTCGGGTGCGGTGGGATGGCCCGCGCGGAACACTTCCCTCGCGTACGCCTCCGTCTGCAACAGCCCTGGGATGATCAGCGGCGCGTACTCGCGGATGGCCTTCGCCAGGGACTCCGCCTCGGCCGCCTCGGTGAAGTGATCCGGGTACTTGGACTTCGTCACCGCCCCGCAGTTGCGGGTGAAGAAGCCGTCGGTGCCGAGGGCTTCGTCTATCTGGCGGGCCAGTTCCGGGGACATCCGGCGGGTGCCCGCTTCGAGTTGGCCGATGAAGGAGCCGCTGACGAAGAGGGGCTCACCGAGTTTCTCCTGGCTGAGGCCGGCCTTCTTGCGGGCGACGCGCAGTTCGGCGCCGAGCATGGTGCGGGGCGAGGAGAACGGGTCTGCGTCTGCCGGATCGGGCATGGCAACTCCCCTTCCAACAGTTGTGGTTGTTGGAGCGTGGTCCTTGAAAGGCTAGCCAGCCCGTCGCCACTCTGAGTGCTGAACGCGATTACTCAGAGCGAAAGGTGACATGTCATGGTGCTCACGTCCAAGGAGCGGATGCAGGCGGCCGAGGAGGCCGTGGGGCAGCTGAAGGCGGCGCTGACGGACGTCGGGGTGGTGTTCCCGTCGCTCGGGGTGGACGGGGTCTCGGCCGCGGGCTCGTACGGGCTGCCGCTGGTCGACCTGGGGCGCTGCAACCTGGACACCGCGCTGCGGCTGGCCGCCGTACTCCACGAACGGGCCCACCCGTGAACGGCAGATGCCGGGGCGGCCGCGTGAGTGGTGCGCTGGTGCTGGACAGCGAGGGTCTCTCCAAGGCCGTGCTGTGGGACCGAGGGGTTCACGAGTGGCTTACGGCCGCCCGCGCCGACGACATTCCGGTGGTCACCTCGGCTGCGGTGCTGGTCGAGGTCATGCATCCGAAGGTGAACGACGCCGCACTGAAGTGGATGCTCTCCCGCCTCCGAGCGGAGCCGGTCACACAGGCTGTCGCCCAGTCCGCCGCCGGTCTACTGAGGGGTGCGGGGCTGCACGGCCACAAGTACGCCATCGACGCCGTGCTGTGTGCGACTGCCCTGACGCTGCCGGGACGTGTGACGATCCTGACCCCTGATGTGGAGGACATCGAGCTGTTGACAGCCGATCACAGCCGGGTGACGGCCGAGAAGGTTTGAGGCCCGGCCTGTCCGGGGGCCGGGTCCTCAGTCGGTGCTCAGGCGGGCGTGGAGGTGTTCGTCGTGCCAGCCGTCCGCGTGGAGGAGGGCTCCGCGCATGGTGCCCTCCAGGGGGTAGCCGGCCTTCGTGGCGACGGCGCACGAGGCCGGGTTGGCCACGGAGTGGGTGATGCGCAGGCGGTGCAGTCCGAGCTCCTCGAAGGCCCAGCGGGTCACGGCGGACACCGCTTCGGTCATGGCTCCGACGCCGCGGCCGGCGGGTAGCAGCCAGTACACGATCTCGGCGCTGCCGCCGCGCAGGTCGAGGTCGGCCAGCCCGATCAGGCCGACGGCCTGCCCTCCGGCGGCCGGGGCGACGGCCCAGGCCGCGGCCTTCTCCGTCGCCCAGCGGCGACCGTAGCGCGCGATGCGCTTCTCGGCTCCGGCCAGGTCGAGCCTGTCCGTGCGGTTCCAGTGCCGGATGTCCGGTTCGAGTCCGGCGCGGATCAGGGAGGGGGCGTCGCCGGGCTCCCACGGGCGCAGGTGGAGGCCCTCGGCACCGGGGAGGCCGAGCACCGGCTGGGGCCGCGTGCTCATCCGCCCGGCCGGGACGACCGCGGGTATCTCCTCGGAGGCGCGGAGCAGGGCCAGGAGCGCCTTGGCCGCGGGGCTCTCGCCGTCGAAACCGTGGCCGCCGTCGAGCCGTTCGGGGACCGCCGGGCCGGTGAGCAGGACCCGGTTGCAGCGGAAGCAGGGGACGACGTCGTAGAGGTGGTTCAGCTCCGCGTCGTGGGCGCGGATGCCCCAGGCGGGCACGAAGCACCGGGCGACGTCCTCCGGCGGAAGGCTCTCGACGAGGGCGAGGGCCTCGGCGGCCTCGGCACCGGTCCACAGGGCGACGGCGGTGCCGGTGACCGGGCCCCAGGGATCGGCCCCGGGGGCGAGGCGGACGACTTCGAGGGCTACGGCCCCAGGGGGGATCTCCATGCCCGCGAGTATGCCGAACGCCCTGCCTGGGCAGGGCGTTCGGGGCGTGGGGGCGTGAGTGCGGCCGTTCGCGCGAGAGGGCCGGCGTCAGGCCAGGGCCGGTTCCTTCTCGGGCTCGGGGTCGGGCTTGGGGGCGTGGGCCGGTTCCGGGTCCGGGCCCGTGTTGAACTCGGCCAGCATCTGCCGCGTGAAGCCGAAGAAGTACGTGGCGGCGAAGCCGACGAGGTAGCCGACGGCCAGGCCGCCCGCGTAGATCGCGATGGTCGTCCCCATGCCCGACTTGCCGTCCAGCAGCGGGAACAGCGCCCAGCCCGAGGGGCCGATGGCGGTGGAGCCGAAGGCGGTGCCCAGCTGGTTGAAGAGGCCGACGAAGGCTCCGCCCGCCGCGCCGCCCACGCACGCGGTGATGAAGGGGCGGCCGAGGGGCAGCGAGACCCCGTAGATGAGCGGTTCGCCCACGCCCAGGAACCCGGCCGGGAGGGCGGACTTGATGGTGGCGCGGATCGAGCGGTTGCGCGGGAGCTTGTAGTAGACGGCGATGGCCGCGCCGACCTGGCCCGCGCCCGCCATCGCGAGGATGGGCAGGAGGACGGTGTAGCCGGTCTGCTCGATCAGGGTGGTGTGGATGGGGATCAGGGCCTGGTGCAGGCCCAGCATGACCAGCGGGAGGAAGAGCCCGCCGAGGACCAGGCCGGCGAAGGCGCCGCCGGTGGCGAGGAGCCAGGTGGCGAACGTACCGATGGCGCCGGAGACCTCACCGGCGACGAACATCAGACCGAAGATGGTGACCAGGCCGGCGATCAGCACGGTGAGGGTGGGGGTGACGAGGACGTCCAGGGCCTCCGGGACCCACTTGCGGCACCACTTCTCCACCTGGACGGCGAGCAGCGCGGCCGCCAGTGCGCCCAGTACGCCGCCCTGCCCGGGGGAGAGGTGCTGGCCGAAGGCGTCGATCTTCGCGACGCCGGGGAAGACGATGATCGCGGCGACGGCGCCGCCGAGGATCGCGGTGCCGCCGAACTCCTTGGCCGTGTTGTAGCCGACGAAGACCGCGATCAGGGACATGAAGCCGGAGGCCATCGCGGCGAGCGCGGGGACCACGGCCGGCAGCCAGCCCATGTTCGTCATGAGGCCGTTGAGTCCCGCGATGATGCCGCAGCCGATGAGGGCCGGGATCAGGGGGACGAAGATGTTGGCGATGCGGCGCAGGAACAGCTTGAAGGGGGTGGAGTTCTTCGCCTTCTGGGCGTTCTTCATCGCAGCGCCCTGGGCGGCGAGTTCGTCGGCGGTGACGGCGTGGGCGGCGCCGGTGGGGGCTTCGGGTGCCGGTGCGGCCGCGGCGCCCGGGGCGGCCGAGCGGCCCTCCTCGACCAGGGCCTCGAACTCGGGCGTGACGCGGGCGACGGTGCCCGGTCCCAGCACGATCTGGTACGTGTCGTCCTCGACGACGCCCATCACGGCGGGCACGGCCTTGAGGGCCTCGTCCTGGACCAGCGAGCGGTCGCGCAGGGTGATGCGCAGGCGGGTCATGCAGTGCGCGATGGAGAGGACGTTGTCCGGGCCGCCGACCAGAGGAAGGATCGCGGCGGCTGTGGCGCGGTTCTTGTCAGTGGACATGGTGGTGTTCGCCTTGCTGCTCGGGGTGGTCGGCGGGGTCAGCGGGGGGTCTGTGCCCGGGACTGCGTCTGCGTCTCCTTCCGCGTCCGCGTCTCGGCGAGGGCGGCCCGGAGGTGGCCGCGGGAGGCGGTGAGGAGTTCGGCGGCCTCGTGTCCGTCGACGCCGCCGAGGATGACGAGGATGGCCTGCTTGACCTCGCCGCCGGCGGCGGTGAGCGCGGCCTCGATCTCCTCGTCGGGGGCGCCGGTCGCGAGCGAGACGATGCGGCGGGCGCGGGCGCGCAGCTTCTCGTTGGAGGAGCGCATGTCGACCATCAGGTTCCCGTACGTCTTGCCGAGCCGGATCATCGTGACGGTCGAGATGAGGTTGAGGACGAGCTTCTGCGCGGTGCCGGCCTTCAAACGGGTGGAGCCGGTGAGGAGTTCGGGTCCGACGACGACCTCGATGCCGTGGTCGGCGGCCGCGGCGAGCGCGGAGCCGGCGTTGCAGGACAGGCCCACGGTGAGCGCGCCGCGGCCGCGGGCGAACTCGACGGCGCCGATCGCGTACGGGGTGCGGCCGGAGGCGGAGATCCCGATGACGGTGTCGTCGGCGGTCAGGGCCAGCGCGGTCAGGTCCTCGGCGGCCAGTTCCGCGGAGTCCTCGGCGCCTTCGACGGCCTTGACCATGGCGGAGGGGCCGCCCGCGATCAGGCCGACGACCTCGGAGGGGTCGGTGTTGAAGGTGGGCGGGCACTCGCTGGCGTCCAGTACGCCCATCCGGCCGGCGGTGCCGGCTCCCGCGTAGACCAGGCGCCCGCCGCGGGCCATCCGCTCGGAGATCCCGTCGATGGCGGCGGCGATCTGCTCCAGCTGCCCGGCGACGGCGGCCGGGACGGTGGCGTCCTCGGCGTTCATCAGGCGGGCGATCTCCAGGGTGGACAGCCGGTCGATCTCGGCCAGCTCGGGGCGGAAGGCCTCGGTGGTCAAGGTGGCGAGCTGGGCGCGGAGTTCGGTGTACGCGGTCATGAGTGGGGCCTCCTGAACTGCTGGGTTCTGCTGGGTTGTGCCGGCGGTGGTGCCGGCGGGTGCCGCTAGCGGGTGGTGCTGTTGCGCTTGGCCGTGGGTACGGGGGTGTGGTGGCGGGGCGCGAGCGCCTCGTACGAGGCCGCGAGCGCGGGCGCGGCGGTCTCGTAGGTCTGCTGGGCGACGCCGACGAAGAGGCAGTCGACGACGAGGAGCTGGCTGGTGCGGCTCGACATGGCGGCCGGGCGCAGCTGGGTCTCGCGGGCCGCGGAGGTGGCCAGGACGAGATCGGCGTAGTGGGCGACGGGGGCGTTCGGGCGGCCGGCGAGCGCGATGGTGGTGGCACCGCGCTCGAAGGCGATCCGCAGCGGCTCGATGACGTCGCCGGTGCCGCCGGAGTGGGTGACGGCGACGGCCACGTCGCCGGGGCGCAGCAGGACGGCGGTGGTGACGGCCAGGTGCGGGTCGTTGTGGGCGTGGGCGACGAGTCCGATGCGCTGGAGCTTCTGCGCGAGGTCCTGGGCGACGAGACCGGAGGCTCCGACGCCGTAGATCTCGATGCGGCGGGCGCCCGCGAGGGCGGTGACGGCCGCGCCGAGGGCGGTGACGTCGAGTCCGGCGGCGGTGTCGGCGAGGGTCTGCGCCTCCTCGTGGGCCAGCTTCGCGACCACGTTGGCGAGGGAGTCGTCGACGGCTATGTCCACGGTGACGGCGGGGGCCGCGCCGGACTCCTGCTGGGCGGCGAGCGCGGCGAGCGCGAGGCGCAGGTCGCGGTAGCCGGGGTAGCCGAGGAGGCGGGCGGTGCGGACGACGGTGGCCTCGCTGGTGCCGGTGCGGGCGGCGAGGTCGGTGACGGTGAGCGCGGCGCAGCCGGCGGGGTCGTCGGCGACGGCTTCGGCGACGGCCTGCATGGAGCGGGTCATCGAGGGGCCGAGGCTGCGGACCCGGGCGCGCAGGGCGGCGGGGGCCGGGACGGGTACGGGGGTGGCCGCGCCGGCGTCGCCGTTGAAGGTTTCTTTCACGTTCTCGCTCACTCTTGAAATCTATTTTCAGTGGCTGGGAGCGTCAAGACGCCATAAGTCACCGGGGGAAGAGGACCTTCGCCACATGGGCCGTCCGGGTCCACAATGTCTCCATGGACCACGCGACCCCCCTGGAACAGGCGCTGCACGCCGCACGCGCCCTTGTACTCGCCGATCTCGTCGCGGGCGAGGTCGCCGAGGCCGATGTCGTCTCCCTCGTGGAGAACTCGGTCACGCACCGCCGGTGGTGGGTGGAGCAGTGGCCGGAGGGCGTCGACTACCTCTCCGGACTCGTCGCCCAGGACGTCAAGGACGCGCTGCTGCAGAAGTACGGGCGCTGGCCGCTGTGCCCGGTCTGCAACCACGGCGAACCGCACGCGCTGGACGTGGAGCCCGAGCTGGGACCCGACCCGATGTGGGTGTGCTCGGAAGCCGGCGTGCGGGTGGCGCCGGTGGGCGGACTCGGCGCCGTCATCGGGCCCGTCCTCGGGAGCGGCGAGTGAGCCGCCGGTGACGCTGTACATCGACCCGCCGACCTGGCCCGGCCACGGCCGCATGTGGTCGCACCTGGTCAGCGACGTCTCGTTCGAGGAACTGCACGCCTTCGCGGCGTCGATCGGCTGCCCGGCGAAGGCCTTCGAACGCGACCACTACGACGTGCCCGCGCAGCGGTACGCGGACGCGGTGGACGCGGGCGCGGTCGAGATCGGCAGCAAGGAACTGGTCCGCCGCCTGACGCAGGCGGGGTTGCGGCGGCCGAAGGGGCGGCCGGCGCCCTAGGGGCGGTCTACCGGGCTACCGGGTTCCCGGTCTCCTAGGGCTCCTGCTCGGGCTCTTCGTCGGGCCACCAGTCCAGGGGCAACGCCACCACTGCCGTCAGCATCGCGCACACGCCGGTCAGCCAGCAGGCCAGCACGGCCGCGGGGTATCCGACCGCCAGGCACACCGCGAAGGCGGGCAGCGTCGCGCTCAGGGCCACGAGGGCGCCCCGGCACAGCCTTCCGCCCGCGGCCGCCAGCTGTCGGAACACGCCCCGGGGGCGGCGCCAGCCCGCCCAGAGGACGAGTGCTGCGGGCCCGATCGTCGGAATGAACAACGGCGCGGGCACGGAGAGCCGGGCGGTGAGCACCTCCCCGAAGCCGTGCCTCGCGGCGCTGACCAGCCCCAGGACCAGCATCACCGGCCCGGCCAACGCGAAGGCGCAGCCGGTCAGGCGCACGCCCCCGACCCCGAGGTGCCGGGGCCACCGGTAGTCGAACCAGCTCGCCAGCCCACGGAAGTCAGTGGCGAGGACGAGCCCCAGGGCGGTGGCGCCGGTTCCCCACGCCACCTCGAGAAGCCAACTGCCGCCGGTCATGGCCCCGCCCCGTTCCCGACCTGGCCCGGCCCCCGCCGGACGGACAGCGTCACAGTAGGGCAGCGGTGGCGCCGGCGGCAGTGTCAGTGCTCTCGGGCATGCTCGTCGCCATGAACTCACCCGCCCCACCATTCCGTTGCGTACCGGGTGGCGGGGGAGCGCGGAGCCTAGACCCTTTCCGTTGTCGGGAGGGGGGTGGCCGAGGTGGCTACCAGGCGGGTGGGGTGGGTTGTGCGGCGGTCCAGGCGGAGGGCTGCGAGGCCCAGGGCTATGGCTGTGATGGTCATGGCTGCGCCGGCCCAGGCGGTGGCGGCGTAGCCGTAGTCGGCGTCGATGACCGTGCCGCCGAGCCAGGGGCCGCCCGTGTTGCCGAGGTTGAACGCGGCCGTGGTCGTGGCGCCCGCCAGGGTCGGGGCGGCGCCCGCGACGTTGAACATGCGGGCGTTCAGCGCGGGGGCGGTGAAGAACGCCGAGAAGCCGATCAGGAAGGACAGGGCGATCGCGGCCGCGGCCGTCGAGGCCAGCAGGGCCAGTGCCGTCAGGAAGACGGTGGAGGCGGTGATGCCCCACAGCATCACCCCGAAGAGGTGCGCGTCGGCGATCCGCCCGCCCACCGTCGTGCCCACCAGCGCGCCCACCCCGAAGAGGCCCAGGATCCACGGCACCCAGCCGGAATCGAGCCCGGCCACGTCCGTGAGCAGCGGGGACAGGTAGCTGAAGGCGCAGAAGACGCCGCCCGCGGCGAGCGCGGTGACACCGATGGACAGCCAGACCTGCGGCTCGCGGTAGATGCGCAGCTCGCGGGAGAGCGTGGGCTTCTCGTCGGGCAGCGGGATCCTCGGGATCAGGGCGAGGATGCCGACGAGGGCGATGGCGGAGGCCGCGGCGACGGCCCAGAACGCGGAGCGCCAGCCGAACTGCTCGCCGAGGAACGCGCCGGCCGGGACGCCCAGGACGTTGGCGATGGAGAGCCCGCCGATCATGACGGCCATCGCGCGGGCCCGCTGGTGCCGCTCGACCATCGCGATGGCCACGGCCGCGCCGACCGCCCAGAACCCGGCGCAGGCGAGCGCGGAGACGACGCGGGAGGCGAAGAGGAGCTCGTACGAGGGTGCCAGCGCGCCCGCTACCTGGCCGAAGCCGAAGAGGCTGATCAGCGCGAGGAGCGTGGTGCGGCGGGGCAGCCGCAGCGTGGCGACGGCGAGCAGGGGCGCGCCGATGACCATGCCGATCGCGAAGGCGGATATGAGCAGGCCCGCCCGGGGGATGGTGACGCCCATGTCCTCGGCGATCGGCGGGAGGAGCCCGGAGAGCATGAACTCGCTGGTTCCGAGTGCGAAGACGGACAGGCCGAGGACGTAGACGGCGACGGGCATGCGGGTGCGTTCGGCTGAGGCTGCGGGCATGAACTACAACAACCGGCGCGAACGGGATCACATTCCCCCGTTCCGTGTCAGCTGTGTGAAGCGCGGCCGGTCAGGTCCGTGAGCTCGGCCGCCAGGTTCGCGCGGGCCGGGGCCTCCCAGTGCGCGGCGCCGTACGGGGTGCGGAAGAGCCGGGGCAGGTCCAGCAGCTGGCGCAGGACGGCGGCGCGGCCTTCGCGGAAGGCCTCGTCGGGGACGAATCCGTACTCGGCGCGGACCGCGGCGGCGTAGGCGGCGTAGGCCTGCGGGGCGCCGGCGAGGACGGCGAGGTCGGCGTCGCACAGGGCCTCGCCGTTGGTGTCGCCGGGGGCGGGGTCGTGGGTGATCGTGAGCCGGACCAGCCGGGCCACTTCGGCGGTGCGCGCGTCGCCGATGCCGAGCTCGGGCAGGGCCCGCTCGGCGAGGGCCGCGCTGCGCTCCTCGTTCTCGGAGCGGTCGGGACGGTAGACGGCGTCGTGGAACCAGGCGGCGAGCCGCACGGCGGCGGGGTCCTCGGCGTGGTCGGCGAGTACGTCGATCCGTGCGAGTACGTCGGCCAGGTGCGCGGTGGTGTGGTACTCGCGCTGCGGCTCCGCCCAGGCGGTGAGGAGGCGGTCCGCGTAGGGGGCGGGGTCGTGGCCGGGGTCGGCGCCGGCGGCGGTGAGGGTGTGCTGCCAGTTCGCGCGGAGCGCCTGCTCCTGGGGGGCGGCCGTGTCGTCCGTGGCGCGGGCCGGGGCGGAGTGCGCGTCGTCGTGCGGGTCGGGTGTCATGCGCACATTGTGGTGGTGGCGTGATTGTGCTGGTGAAGGGTGGGCGGAGGCCCGTACCCTGGATATTGGACTAGACCTATTTTCCATACTGGCCCGGAAGGGTCATACGAGCAGTTTTCCGAAGGATGGGATTACATGAGCAACCGTGCGCTCCTGGAGGTGATCGCCCTCGACGTGGAGGACGCGGTCGCGGCCCAGGCCGGTGGGGCGGACCGACTCGAGCTGGTCACCGACATGGCCGCCGACGGGCTCACTCCGCCGCGCGAGACCTTCGCGGGGATCAGAGCGGCGGTCGACATCCCCCTGCGCGTGATGCTCCGCTCGGCGGACGGCTTCTCGGCGGGCTCCGCCGAGGACGTGGAACGGCTGGCGGAGCAGGCGCGGGCCCTGCGCGCGGAGGGGGCGAGCGAGTTCGTACTCGGCTTCCTGAATCCGGACGGCAGCCCCGACCTGGCCGCCGTCGAGGCGATCGTGGCGGAGCTCGACGGCTGCGCGTGGACCTTCCACCGGGCGATCGACCGGACGGCGGACCGGGATCAGCTCCGCAAGGCGCTGGCGGAGTTGCCCGGGCTGGACACGTACCTGACGGCGGGTGCGGCGGGTGGCGTGGACGAGGGGCTGCCGGTGCTGTTGTCCGAGGCGGCTCGGGCGGGGGCGCCGGGGTACGAGCCGCGGATCCTGGTCGGCGGTGGACTGGCGCTGTCCCACCTCCCGGTGCTGCGGGAGGCGGGCATCGACGGGTTCCACATCGGCAGCGCGGCCCGGCCCTCCGGGTGGGACCGGCCCGTCTCCGCGACGGCCGTCGCGGAGTGGCGCGCAGCCCTGTCCTAGCGGACCTGGTGCCTCAAACGCCGGCGGGGCTGAAATTTGCCGCGCAGCGGCAAATCC
>NZ_JBSGXB010000128.1:0-19874 GCF_053609185.1 Streptomyces sp. NPDC054956
GACCTCGCCGGCATCTACGACCTGACGCTCCTGAACAAGGTCCTCAAGGCCGCCGGCAAGCCCGAGGTCTCCGACGCCGGCCTCGGCGCCAAGTAACCACCCGACGTTCCCCGTCCCGATCTCCCAGGAGGTGACGACCATGGCCACCACGCTTGCCAAGGCTGCCGAGGGCACCGTTGCGGAGCAGACGCACGCCGCCCGCATCCAGCACGTCTCGAAGTCCTTCTCCGGCCCGGCCGGATCGCAGCTCGTCCTGGACGACATCAGCCTCGATGTCGCCCCCGGCGAGTTCGTCACCATCCTGGGTGCCTCGGGGTGTGGAAAGTCCACCCTGCTGAACCTGGTGGCGGGTCTGGACAAGCCGTCCGCGGGATCCATCGAGACCCCCGGCGGTCGTCCGGCGCTGATGTTCCAGGAGCACGCCCTCTTCCCGTGGCTCACCGCGGGCAAGAACATCGAACTCGCCCTGCGCCTGCGCGGGGTGGCCAAGGCCGAGCGCAAGCCGGAGGCCGAGCGGCTGCTCGAGCTGGTCCGGCTCGGCGGCGCCTACGGCAAGCGGGTCCACGAGCTGTCCGGCGGCATGCGCCAGCGCGTGGCCCTGGCCCGGGCGCTCGCCCAGGACAGCCAGCTCCTGCTGATGGACGAGCCGTTCGCGGCGCTCGACGCCATCACCCGGGACGTCCTGCACGGCGAGCTCACCCGGATCTGGGAGGAGACCAACCTCTCCGTCCTGTTCGTCACGCACAACGTCCGCGAGGCCGTACGGCTCGCCGAGCGCGTGGTCCTCCTCTCCTCCCGCCCCGGCCGGGTCGCGAAGGAATGGACCGTGGACATCCCGCAGCCGCGCCGCATCGAGGACGCGGACGTCGCGGAACTGTCCCTTGAGATCACTGAACACCTGCGTGGGGAGATCCGCCGCCATGGCCAGCACTGACATCAAGCCCTCGGGCAAGGCCACCAGCACCGACGATCTCGCCGGACTGGAGGCGGGCCTCGACGCGCTCGACGCCGTCCAGACCCACCGCACCCCGGTCCGCGAGGTCCTCGTCAAGAAGGTCCTCCCGCCGTTCCTGGCCGTCGGCCTGGTCCTGCTGGTCTGGCAGGTCCTGGTCTCGCTGAAGGTCACCGAGGAGACGAAGCTCCCCGCCCTGTCCGCGGTCTGGGACAGCCTGTCCGCGATGTGGCTCAAGGGCACGCTGCTGGAGGTCATCTGGACCAGCGTCTCGCGCGGTCTGCTCGGCTTCCTGCTGGCCCTGGCCATCGGCACCCCGCTCGGACTGCTGGTCGCCCGGGTGAAGTTCGTCCGCGCCGCGATCGGCCCGATCCTCCAGGGTCTGCAGTCGCTGCCCTCGGTCGCCTGGGTGCCGCCGGCGGTGCTCTGGTTCGGACTCAACGACGCGATGATGTACACCGTCATCCTGCTCGGCGCCGTCCCGTCCATCGCCAACGGCCTCGTCTCCGGCATCGACCAGATCCCGCCGCTGTTCCTGCGGGCCGGCCGCACCCTGGGCGCCACCGGCCTGAGCGGCGCCCGGCACGTGGTCATGCCGGCCGCGCTGCCCGGCTACCTGGCGGGCCTCAAGCAGGGCTGGGCCTTCTCCTGGCGCTCCCTGATGGCCGCCGAGATCATCGCCAGCTCCCCCGACCTGGGCCTCGGCCTCGGCCAGCTCCTGGAGAACGGCCGCAACAACATCGACCTGCCGGGCGTGTTCCTCGCGATCATCCTGATCCTGGTCGTCGGCATCGCCATCGACCTGCTGATCTTCAGCCCGATCGAGCGGTGGGTGCTGCGCACCCGCGGCCTGCTGGTCAAGTAGTCCCGTGTTCACCGCCCACGACGCCCGCCCGGCCGGCCCCCTCACCGGGGCCGGCGGGCCCGCCCTGCTGGTCATCGCCCACGGCAGCCGCGACCCGCGGCACGCGGCGACCGTGCACGCCCTCACCCGGCGGGTACGGGCGCTGCGGCCGGGGCTGCGCGTGGAGACGGCCTTCCTGGACTTCGACGGCCCGACCGTCGACCAGTCCGTGGCCTCCCTCTACCTGGCGGGCGTACGCGAGATCGTGGCCCTCCCGCTGCTCCTGACGCGGGCGTTCCACGCGAAGTCCGACATCCCGGCGGTCCTCGCCGGAGCCTCGTCCCACCTTTCGGACCTCTCGGTCCGGACGGCGGACGTCCTGGGCCCGTCCCCCCTGCTGCTGGCGAACCTCGAACGCCGCCTGTGGGAGGCCGGCCTCACCCCGGCGGACCGCGCCACCACCGGTGTGGTGCTCGCGTCCGCCGGTTCCTCGGACCCGGAGGCGATCGCAGTGATCGCTGAAACCGCGCGGGAGTGGCGGCTCACCGGTTGGTGCGCCGTGCGGCCTGCGTTCGCCTCCGCTGTTCTCCCCCGTACGGAAGATGCCGTACGGGCCCTGCGTGCGGAGGGCGTCCGCCGGATCGCCGTGGCCCCGTACGTCATCGCCCCCGGGCGGCTGCCGGACCGCATCGCCGCGGGTGCGGCGGCCGCCGGGGCGGACGTGGTGTCCGCCGTCCTGGGCCCCTCCCCGGAACTGGCCCGCCTGCTGCTGCGCCGCTACGACGCGGCCGCCGTCCGCCAGTCCCGCATCCCGGCCCTGACGGCGTAACCGCTGCGCGGGGCTCTTTCCCCCCACCCCGCCCCTTCCCGAAACCGGGTCCCGGCCCCCGGACCCCGCGCGGAGCCCCAGGGGTCCGGGCGGAGCCCCAGGGGTCCGGGCGGAGCCCGGGACCCCCTTCAGCCCGTCCGGCGTTTGAGGACCGGGTCCGGGCGGAGCCCGGGGAACGGTGGAAGGGTGGGTAGGGGACAGGTCCCGCAGGGTCGGGTTACCCCTACCCCCGATCCGCCAGCCTCCGTCATGGCCGCAGGCCACCCGCCCTCCGTAGCGTCGGAGACACGATCACCACGGGGTGGTCGACCGGCACGGAAGGCGACACACCATGGGGCTGCGGCGACGCAATCGACAGGCCGATCAGCAGTCGGGCCAGGCCGGCCACGTCGGCCGGGACGGATGGTGGTCCGAGCCGTCCTACGACGACACCGCCACCGCCCCCGCCCCCGCCGTGGAACTGCGCGGCATCCGCCGCCAGTACGGCCGCGGCCAGGCCACCGTCCACGCCCTGCGCGGCATAGACCTCGCCCTCCCCCGCGGCACGTTCACCGCCGTGATGGGCCCCTCCGGCTCCGGCAAGTCCACCTTCCTGCAGTGCGCCGCCGGGCTCGACCTGCCCACCGAGGGCTCCGTCCGCCTCGGCGGCACCGAGATCACCGGCATGAACGAGAACCAGCTCACCGAACTCCGCCGCAGCCGCCTGGGCTTCGTCTTCCAGGCCTTCAACCTCCTGCCCTCCCTCACCGTCGAGCAGAACGTCCTGCTCCCGATGCGCCTCGCCGGCGGCCGCCAGGACCGGGAGCGCGCCGCCGATCTGCTCGCCCGCGTCGGCCTGGAGGGCAAGGGCCGGCGCCGCCCCGCCGAGCTCTCCGGCGGCCAGCAGCAGCGCGTCGCCATCGCCCGGGCCCTGGTCACCCGGCCGGACGTGGTCTTCGCCGACGAGCCCACCGGCGCCCTCGACACCACCACCGCCGCCGAGGTGCTCGGCCTGCTCCGCGACGCCGTCGACTCCCTCGGCGCCACCGTCGTCATGGTCACCCACGACCCGGCCGCCGCCGCCCACGCCGACCAGGTGCTCTTCCTCGCCGACGGCCTCATCGCCGACCGGCTCCCGCGCAGCTCCACCGCCACCATCGCCGCCCGGATGACCGCCCTCACCGCCCCCGCACCGGCCTACGCGGGAGCGGCCGCCTGATGCTCTCGCGCCCCAACGGCCTGGCCCGCGCCGCGCTCCGCTTCCGTCCCGCCGCGTTCGCCGGCACCTTCATCGCCGTCCTGATGACCGTCGCCATCGTCTGTGCCTGCGGAATCCTGCTCGAAACCGGCGTACGGGCGAGCACCCCGCCGACCCGCTACGCCTCGGCCCCCGTCCTGGTCGCCGCCGACCAGAAGGTCACCCTGCGGGTGGGCAGCGGCGAGGGGGCCTACGAGGTCTCCGCGCAGGTCCCCGAGCACGCCCGGGTGGACGCCGGGCTCCTGGACCGGCTGGCCCCGCTGGGGCGGGCCGTGCCCGACCTGACGTTCCCCGTACGGGACGCGGCCGGCGCCGGCGCCGGCGCCGGAGGGGGAGCCGCGGCCGGCGCCCCGGCCGGCCGCACCTTCGACGCGTACGGCTGGGGCTCCACCGCCTTCAGCCCCGCGGAACTGCGCGCGGGCCGAGCCCCGGCGGCCCCGGGCGAGGTCGTCCTCGGCGGCGCCGACGGCCCCGGCCGGATCACCCTCGACACCCCCGCCGGCCGGCGGGAGTTCCAGGTCGTCGGCCGCACCGACCGCCCCGGCGCCTGGTTCTCCGACGCCGAGGCGCGCACCCTGTCCGGACACCCCGACGCGCTCGACGCCATCGCGGTCTTCGGGGCCGACGCCGAACGGGTCCGGGCCGCCGTGGACGGCCGCGCCGAGGTCCTGACCGGCGACGGCCGCGCCCTGGACCCGCAGCTCGCGGGCGCCAAGGAGCTGCTGACCGGCATCGGCGGCTCCTTCGGCGGCATCGCGGCCCTCGTCGCCGTCTTCACGGCCGCGGGCACCGTCGCGCTCTCCGTCGGCCAGCGCTCCCGCGAGTTCGCCCTGCTGCGCGCCGTCGGAGCCACCCCGCGCCAGATCCGCCGTACGGTCGCCACCGAAGCCCTGCTCGTCGCGCCGGCCGCGGGCGCGCTGGGACTCGTACCCGGCATCGCGCTCGCCTCCTGGTGGTTCGGACAGCTCAAGGAGAAGGGCGCCGTTCCGGCCGCCGCCGACCTGACCATCGGCTGGATCCCCCTGGCCGCCGCCGTCGGCACCGGACTCCTCACCGCCCTGTTCGCCGGCTGGGCCGCCGCCCGCCGCCCCGCCCGCATCCGGCCCGGGCAGGCCCTCGCCGCGGCCGCCGTGGAACGCCTGCGGCCCGGGTGGATCCGTACCCCGCTGGGCCTCGCCGCCGTGGCCGGCGGCACCGCCTGCGCGGGCCTCGCCGCCACCAGCAGCGGGCCCGACGCCGCCAACGCCGCGCTCGGCGTCGTCATGCTGTTCATGCTGGCCGTCGCCCTGCTCGGTCCGCTGATCGCCCGCGCCGGCGCCGCCCTCTTCGGGCTGCCCCTGCGCGCCGCCGGCGCCGCCGGCTCGCTGGCCGCCGCCAACTCCCGTACCAACGCCCGCCGCCTCGCCTCCGCGATCACCCCGATCGTGCTCGCCATGGCCTTCTCCTCCACCCTGGTCTTCCTCCACAGCAGCCAGGACCGGGCCGTGAGCCGGCAGCAGGAGGCCGGACTGATCGCCGACCACGTCATCACCGACCCGCGCGACACGGACCGGGCGGTCGCGGCCGGGGCGGTCGCGCTCACCCGCACCTCCGTCCTCGCGGTCGTCGGCTCCGGACCCGAGCGCCTGATCCACAACGCCTCCGTCCAGGGGGTCACCGGGGACATCACCACCGTCGAGGACCTGGGCGTGCTCTCCGGGGACCTCGCCCGGCTGGCCCCCGGCACGGTCGCCGTCGACCGGACCCTGGCCGAGGCCGATCGCGCCGCCGTCGGCGACCGCATCGAGCTGTACCTGCCGGACGGCACCCGGGCCGACCCGGAGATCGTGGCCGTCTACTCCCGCGGCCTCGGCCTGGGCGAGGTCACCCTCCCCGCCGCCGACCTGGCCGGCCACACCACCGCCGGCCGCCCCACGGAACTCCTGGTCCGCGGTCCGCTCCCCGCGGGCTCCGCCGCCGACTTCGGCCCGGCGCAGTCCGCGTCCGACTGGACCTCCGCGCGGAGCCTGGACCGCGAGGTCAACGCCTGGGCCAACACCACCATGGCGGCCGTCCTCGGCGGCTTCGCGGCCGTCGCCGCCGCCAACACCCTGGTGATGACCGTCCTCGACCGCCGCCGCGAACTGGGCATGCTGCGCCTGGTCGGCTCCACCCGCCGCCAGGTGCTGCGGATGCTCCGCTGGGAGGCCCTCCTGGTCAGCGGCATCGGCATCGTCCTCGGCTCGGCCATCGCCCTGACGACGCTGATCCCCCTGACGCAGTCGGTAACGGGCAGCGCGCCGTACATCCCACCCGTCGTCTACGTCTCCTTCGTGGCCGCCGCGGTGACCCTGACCCTGGCAGCCACCTCCCTCCCGGCCCACGCCACCCTCCGCCGCCCCCACTCCTGACCCACCACCCCACCCCCGCCCGAACGGTCACCCCGCCCCCGCCGGGCCAACCTCCCACCGGGCAGCCCCGGCGCCGCCGCGCAGATCCAGTCCCCCCCGGCGGCGCTTCCCGGCGGTAGCCGGGAGAGTGCGAGGTGCGGGGTCCGGTGCGGAGCCCGGGGCCTCCTCCAGCCCGTCCGGCGTTTGAGGACCGGGTCCGGGCCGGCCCGGGGAACGGTGGAAGGGCGGGGAGGGGCAGGCCCCGCGCAGCGGCCCATCCATGCCCCCGCGCAACGCCCCTATCACCCAACTGAGTTGGCCAGGCCGGTCGACGGGGTCAGAAGGAGGGAGGCGCCGGCACCCTCACCGCCTGACCTCCCTCCACGCCCCGACCCCGAGCTTCCCGGTGTTCCCCAGATCCACCGGCTGCGTCAGCCGCAGCTCCAGCCGCGCCGCGCCCGGCCGGGGCGTGACCACGAGCACCCACCCGTCCACCGCCGGCACGTTCGACTCCGTCACCAGGTTCCGCCACACCAGATACGTCACGGCGGCCCGCCCCGGCAGGACCGTCACCTTCTCCGGCGGCGCGTCCGCCCCCGTCGGACTCGACGTGATCCCGGCCGCGCCGTGGCCGACGGCCACGTCCACCGGGACGTTCGCCTTGTCCAGCAGCACGATCTCCGGGTACCCCTCCAACTCGTACGGCTGGTCCCCGCAGTTGAGCAACTGCACCGAATCCACGCGCAGGCCCATCGCCCCGTTGGCGTCCCCTTCGACGAGCTTCATCCCGCCCTCGGGACACGCTTCGGCGCGCGGAACCTTCGTCGACCGCGCCCCGACCGACGAAGTCGGCCCCGGCGCCGGTGCGGGCGCGGGCGGTGCCTCGCACCCCACGACCATCCCCATCAGCACGCCCACCCCGGCCACTACCCGCCCCCACCGCTTCGCGCTCATCCTCCGACCCTACGACCGCCTCCCGGCCCCCGGCTCGCGACGGCGGGAACCGAGGGTCTACCGGCGCCCCGGACACCCCAGGCCCGATCGACGAATCAACCCGAACCGCACCGGCCCCCGATCCACCGGCCGGTCCGCCGGGGCCGAAGGCCGACCGCGCCGAAAGACCGACCCGCTGGACAGGAGGCCACCCGGCCCCGACCACCCGGCCCCGACCAGCCGGTCCGGCCAGGACCCGGAGGCCACCCGAGCCGGGACCAACGGGTCCGCCGGGGCCGGGACCACTCGGCCCAGGCCCAGGCGCGGCACCACTCCGCCCGCCCCCAAGGCCACCCGAATCCAATTGGCCCGTCCGCCCCGCCCCATCGGCGCCTACCGTGCCCCCATGGACCGCACGCTCGCCGCCGACCTCGCCCGCCTACCCGAACTCCTCGACGCCGCCCGCGACGCAGCCGCCGAGGCCCTCGCGACCCTGGACGCGCGTCCCGTCGTACCGCCGCCCACGCCGGACCGGCCGCAGCGGCCCGAACCCCTCCCCGAGCGCGGCACGGGCACCGAAGCCGCCCTCGCCGCCTTCGCCGAGCGCTGGGCCCCGCGCCTGTCCGCCTCCGCCGGCCCCCGCTACCTCGGCTTCGTCACCGGCGGAGCCACCCCCGCCGCCCTGGCCGGCGACTGGCTCACCGCGGCCCACGACCAGAACTCCAACTCCGCGATGGACGGCGGCGGTCAGGACCTCGAGCGCGAGACCGTCGGCTGGCTCCGCGACCTCTTCCACCTCTCCGACGCCCACACCGGCACCTTCGTCAGCGGTGCCACGATGTCCAACACCACCGGCCTGGCCATCGCCCGCGAATGGCTCGGCGAACGCCTCGGCGTCTCCCCGGCCGAGGACGGCGCGGGCGCGCTCGGCCCCGTACGGGTCCTCTCCGGCGCCCCGCACTCCTCCATCGCCAAGGCCCTCTCGGTCCTCGGTCTCGGCCGCAACGCCCTGGTCCCCGTACCGACCCTGCCCGGCCGCGAGGCCGTCGACCCCGCCGCCCTGGAACGCGCGCTCGCCGACGCGCCCGGCCGCCCCGCCGTCGTCGTCGCCAACGCCGGCACCGTCAACACCGTGGACTTCGACGACCTCCGCGCCATCGCCGCCCTGCGCGAACGCCACGACTTCTGGCTGCACACGGACGCCGCGTTCGGCGCGTTCGCCGCGCTCTCCCCGGACCACGCCCACCTCACCGCCGGGCTCGACGCCTCCGACTCCGTCTGCGTCGACCTCCACAAGTGGCTCAACGTCCCCTACGACAGCGCCGTCCAGTTCACCCGCCGCCGCGACCTGCAGGCCCGCGTCTTCCAGAACGCCGCCGCCTACCTCGGCCCCCTCGGCGACCACCCCGACCTGGTCCACCTCACCCCGGAGAACTCCCACCGGCTGCGCGCGCTGGCCGCCTGGTTCACGCTCCGCGCGTACGGCCGCGAGGGCCACCGCGAGATCGTCGAACGCGACATCGCCTGCGCCCGCGCCCTGGGCGCGGCCCTCGCCGAGGACCCGGCCTTCACGGTCCTCGCCCCGGTCCGCCTGAACGTCGTCTGCTTCACCCTCGCCGCGGAGCCCACCGCGGCCCGGATCGAGGGCCTGCGTGAAGCGGTCGGCGCCGAAGTCTTCGTCACCCCCACGACGTACGCGGGAACCCCCGCCCTGCGCGCCGCGTTCTCCAACTGGCGCACCACGCAAGCGGATGTGCGCCGGGTCGCACAGGCGCTGAGTACGGCGGCGAAGGAGCTCGGATGACACCACAACCCCTGACGCTCATCGAGGTCGAGGCCCTGGCCCGCGCCGCGCACGAGGGCCAGACCGACAAGGCCGGCCGGCCGTACGCGGAGCACCTCGCGGCCGTGGCCGAGGGCGTCCGCGCCCGCGGCGGCACCGCCGAACAGCAGGCGGCGGCCTGGCTCCACGACTCCATCGAGGACGACGCGCTGAGCCCCGCCTGGCTGGAAGCCGCCGCCCTGCCCCCGCCGGTCAAGGCCATGGTCCTGGCGCTCACCAAACGCCCCGGGGAACCGGTCGAGGAGTACGCGGCCCGCATCCTCGCCACCCCGGGCGCCCGCCTGGTCAAGGAAGCGGACCTCGCACACAACGCGGACCCGGTCCGCCTCGCGGTCCTCGACGCACCCACCCGGGAGCGGCTGTCCGCGAAGTACGCCTATGTCCGCTCGCTCCTCGGCATCGCCGCGCCCTGACGCAAACGCGCCACTTCCGATTCGTCACGGGGCGGATAGCCGGGGCCTGTTGGTGGGAGGATGGACCATGTGGGGGTACGCACGGCCGTGCCCCGGGCCGACCAGGGGACGACCGAAGGTGTGATCAGAAGTGGCCATTTCGCTGTCAGTAGTGGTTCTGTTGGCGATCATCCTCGTGGTGCTCGTCCGCGGTAACCACCTCAAGGCCGGCCCCGCGGTCGTCGCGGTCCTCTTCGGCTTCTTCCTCGCGTCCAGCTCCATCGCCCCGGACGTCAACCGCTTCCTGAACTCCCTCGCGGACACGATCGCCGGCATCAAACTCTGACGGCCGGCAGCGGCAGCGGCGATCACCCGATCGCCGCCCCCGCCCCGCCGGACCGGCCTCGGCCACTGTGCGGTCGAAGCCCCGGGAACGACGAAGGGCCAGGTCGAGGAAACATCCTCTGACCTGGCCCTTTGTGCTTCGGAGCGGGTGACGGGAATCGAACCCGCGTAGCTAGTTTGGAAGATCGCGTACGCACTTGCCCGCTGACCTGCCAAGCCCCTGACCTGCGCGCCCCCACCCGCCTCCCCGGCATTCCCCGTGGCTCCCCGCAGAAGCCCTCCGGTTCGGGCACGCGGGGGACACGGCCCGCTGAGCCCTGGGGGAGAGCCGGGGCGAGCGGTATACGCGGTTGCGGCACATCCCTGCCGCATCGCAGGATGCCAGCCAGGGAGGGGCTATGGAACGACATGAGTTGATGAGACTGCTGGCCGGTGACGACGCGGCATCCAAGGCTGCTCTGGCGGCACTCGCTGGCGGCGGCGAATACTTCGTTCAAGAGGACTGGATTGTGTCCTCGGAAGTCCATGCCCAAGTCCTGACGAACCGATTTCGGAGCATGCAGAGGAGGGGCATGGAAACCCTGGGGGTGGAGCGAGCGGTGCAACTCCTCAGTGACCGCGCCCAGCCGATCCTCAACGGACTAGTCAGAGCCTCCGATGGGTCGTGGAACTTTAAGTTCTTCCTCACGGAAGACGGCGGCGCACTGGTGACCTGCCTCGGCATACGGCGGCCCGATAGGCGCCCGTCGCAGGAGTCCGGTCCGCGGGCTCAGACGTCGCCCTGAAGGCGCTCAAGGCCTTCCATGAACGCATTGTGGAAGGCAAGCTCCGCGGCCCGACAGGGCGCGGTGATGAACATCCTCTGCGCCACGCTGAGATCGCATCCGACCACCTGCATGGTCACCATGACCGCGTCCACACCGTCACAGCCGATCTCCTTCAAGAACTTCTGTAGAGCCCCGCCGTCGTGGTTCTCCGCCCACACGGGCCGCGCCGTCACGGCCAGGTCGGCTATGCGAGCCTTGCGCTCCGCGTCCACAGCGGTACCCCTTCTTGCGTCGGCCAGGCGGTCAGGGTGGCGCCGGGCGCGGCTAGCGACTGACAGGAATCTCGTAGACGATCTCGCAGAGCGCGGACGGGACGACGATGTCCGCCGTCTCGACGGGCTGTCCCTCGTCGCTGTAGTACGTCCGCCGGATGTGCGTGACCAGAGCGGCCTTCTGGATCCCGAGGAGTGATGCCTCCTCGGCTGTCGCCTGCCGCGGCTCCGGCTGCTCCACGGCGTGGCTGACCGTGATCCCGATCTCGGCCATACGGTTCACGACGCCAACACCGGCGTGCGGCCCACCCTCAGGCAGTACAACGAGCGTGCCGGCGGTGAGCTCGTACGGCTCCCAACTCGTCGACAGCTGCACCGGCCGGCCATCGGCAAGGAACTCGTACACCGTGCGCACGCACAGCTCCCCAGCACCGATACCGAGACGCGCGGCGATCTCGGCCGGCGCGGGAACCTTCGCCTCGGTCCGACTCTCCCAGTTCCCCTGCCTGCCCAAGGCCTGCATGTCTGCACGGAACGGCGAACCACCCGGCTGCTCACGCGCCGACGACCGAACGACCCGCACGCGCTGCCGAGGCTGCGCGACGTACGTACCCGAGCCCGCTCGGCCCTCCAGCACACCCTGGGAGATCAACAGCTCCTGCGCCCGGCGGACGACGTTCTCGCCGACGCCGCACTCTTCAGCGATCTGGGTCCGTGAGGGGAGCCGGTCGCCAGGTGTCCACTCGTGCTCCGCGATCCGCTGCCGCAGTACGTCGGCGATGCGGAGATAAGGCGGCTGCTCAGGCATGTAGAAAATCTAGTCCACTAGCTCTAATCTAGTTAACTAGCTTCACTCAACGTGTTCACTCGGCGACGGAGGCCCTCGGTGCCCGCTTCGGAAACAAGGGCCGAGGGCATCGCCGCCCGACTGTCCGCCTTGGGACTGATCACACGAGTGGGGCAGCACGCCCGATACACGTCGATCGAAGCGGAGGTACCGGAAGCGCTGCCCGCCGATTCGTGGCGGGAGGTCCTGGAGGTAGTAGCGGAGGCCGACCGATTCGGCCTCCTCGCCAGCAGCTTGACCGGCCGCACCCTCTGGGCCGCCGTACGCAAAGCGGTCCCCGCGACGGGCGACGTCCGGGGACCTGGCCATCAGCGATAGGAGTTGATCAGCGTGTTGAACCGTGCGACTCCCAAGGTCACCTCAAGCCCGGCGAACGTCTCCCCTCCGAGGCCCAACTAGCGGCCCGCTACAAGGTCAGCACGCCCACACTCCGAAACGCCCTCGCGCTCCTCCAGGGCGAAGGCCTCGTGGAGAAGATCCACGGCAACGGCAACTTCGTCCGCCACCCGCTCCGCAGAATCACGTACACCGGCGGCGGATCCACGCCGAGCGTCCAGCCGGACGAACCCCTCCACGCCACGGTCCGCACGACCCGCCTCCAAGCACACGGCTACCTGACCGCCCTCCTCAAGGTCACGCCCCGCAGCCCCCTGACGGAGTTCTTCTGCATCACCCACGAGGGGAAGTCGCCGCACAGCCTGGCCCGCATCTACATGCCCCGCGACCTGGCGCCGACAGGCATCCCAGCCGGACTGTTAGCCACACGCCTGGCAGAACTGCGCCCACCACTGGCCGAAGTCCAGGAAACAGTCAGCACCCGCCTCCCCACCCCGGACGAAGCGACGACCCTCCGCATCAGCGCGACCCTGGCCGTCCTCTCGATCACCCGCGTGGCATCCGACACCACCGGTCGCGTGGTCGAGGCGGCCCTCCTGGTGCTCCCTGGCGACCGCGCGGAAGCCGTCTTCACCACCCACCCCACGACCGCACCCAGGAGGCCGACGACATGACACCCCACAACGAACTGCGACTCCTGCCGTGGTCAGGCCCGGAAGGCAAACCCTGCTTCCTGAGCGCCGACGACAACGCCGGCTACCTATCCCGCCTCGCAGACAACGCCGAGGCATTGCAGCTCGGCCTGGGCTCCGAGCTCTTGGACCACGCCCTCGAATTCCTCGCCGACCCGGAAGCCGACTCGGACGAACTCCGCCTCCTGGCAACGGACCTGACGGGCGCCCTCCGAGACGCAGTCCGCGTAGCAACCAGCCGCGGCCATCGCCTACCGATACCAGTTGCCTCCACCCCAGGAGAACGTACTGGCGGACCTTGCTGGCCAGCCTCCTTCGTCTAGCAGCACCGCGCATCAACGGCAGCGAAGCCTTAAGTGTTGTCTGGGGCTTCGCTGCTTTCGATGGGGACTGGCAAACGACTCTCGGAGCACCGGTGCCTCCCCGGCAGTAATTGCCTGTAAACCACTTAGCTTGGCGCTTAACTGGACTCTGGCCGATAGCGCATGTTCGTGAATGGCCATTTCTCAACCTTTGGCTGAATCTATATCCCTTAAGGCGGCCAAGTTCCGTTAATAATCCACGTTTACATCGCCATAAATTACGCTTACGGCCACAGGCGCTCTTGATCTTGCTGTTGTGGCGGTCAAGACTTGCCCCTGCCGTGGCGCCCGCACGACCGAGCTGGGCGCTTTCATATTCTGTGGGGGTGGCAGTGTTTACTGCCGTGAGGTTTCGCACCCGCCTGCTCGTCATGGCTGTGGTGCTGGCCGTCTTGGCCGGTGGCGGATGGCTGGCTGCACTCCAAGTGCGCCAGTCGCAGGACAGAGGGTCGGGTATCGGCCCGGAGCCGGCTGCGCATCAGGAGCCGATGTCGCTGAAGGAGCGGCGCAAACAAACTGCATCTGGCAATACTGAAGGTCAGATGGGTGCGGTGGAGCCGCCCGCAGTCAAAGGGCAGGCCGCTGGGGCCGCGCCGGCGGGTTCCCCGTCGCGTCAGTCCGCGAAAGTGCAGGCCGGGGCGGGCGATGAAATCGGTAACCCTTCCCGTAGGCACGGCTACGACAGTGCCGGGAACATCATTTCCTGGAATGAGACAATAAATTCGCCCATCCGCCCGCAAAGCAATTCTGGCGCTGTCGTTCCCGGTGAAACTATTACTGTTGCCGTCGATATCGACTGGCTTTACGCTTCGGGTGGCGCTTCTTCCGGAGCGCGGACAGCCAAGATTACCTGGGGTATGAACCCGTGCTCTACTGTCAGTTTCGGTGACATCGGTACGGAATACGATTTCAAGCAAGTTCTCACGGTGTACGGATCTTCTGACCAGAAGCCCGTACGAGTCGCGGCGAAGTTTGTCGTGCCGGACGTGAGGTGCCAGGGCAATCCAAACCTGCGGCTCTATGTCACGCCGGTCATCGAGATCGAGGGATCCACGCGGGCTCCCGAGCGCACCGTGCAGTTTCTTAGGAGCGTCGGTTTCCAGGTGGTCCCGTCGCGTCCTGGAACGTCGGTGCGGGGTGGGTGTAATGACGTCAGTGGAAGTCCCCGGACCGAGGGTTTGCGTGCGGACCCGGTCAACACGGCGACGGGCGCTTTCAGTGAGTGCTTCACCGATGTGACAGTCCCCGGGTCTGGAATCCCATTCTCAGCCAAGCGGACCTATTCCTCGGACATCGATACGGCCGGGTATCTCGGTAAGGGCTGGGTCCTCCCCTGGGAGTCCCGGCTGGAGATCAAGAGCGGCGGCGACGTCGTCCTGCACGCCGAGGGAGGGTCGCAGCATCCCTACACGAAGACCGGGAATAGCTTCACGGCCCCCGGTTGGGCGCGGTCCAAGCTTGCCGTTGACGGCTCCGGCTACAGATTGACCACCCCTGACCAGCGCTCACTCGGCTATGACAGTGCGGGGCGCCTTACGTCGATCAAGGACCGCTCCGACCAAGGGCTGACCGTTGTCTACACCGGCACACAGCCCACGGCAATCAAGGACGCCGCCGGCCGCACCGCGATCCTGAGCTACACCGGTCCGCTCCTGTCGCGGATCACCCTTGAGGATGGTCGGCATGTCGACTACAGCTACACCGGTTCACTGCTGACCGGTGTGACCGCTCTCGACGGCGGGGTGGAGGCCTACGGGTACGACGCGTCCGGGCGCCTCGACAAGGTCACCGACGCTCTGGGCCGCACCCGTGTCGTGAATGTGTACGGCGCGGATGGCCGCATGGCTTCGCAGACCGATGCCCTGGGCAAGGTGACCCAGTTCAAGTACACGGAAGCGGGCGCATACAAGCAGACCGACACCATCACTCCCGACGGGGCCGTGTGGACCGATCTCTACGGCGGGAACGTCCTGGTCAAGCAGCTTGATCCGTTCGGGAACCTGACCCGCTACGGATACGACAGCAACTTCAACAGGATCAACACCTTTGACGCCGAGGGGCGCTTCCGGTCGTGGAGTTATGACACCGCCGGGCGGATGACCGAGTCGGCTGGCCTGGAGAGTTCGGAGTCCTGGTCGTACGACTCCGCCGGGAACATCTCCCGACGTACCGACGGAACCTACAACACCACCGCTTTCGGTTACGACGCCCGCAACCGCCTCACCTCGGTGAAGGACCCTCTCGGAAACACCCAGACCTACACCTACACCCCAGCGGGGCTGCGTGAGACGGCGACCTCCGCGCGGGGCAAGGCGACCAGGTACACCTACGGCGCCGCCGGGAACATGGAGTCGGTGACCACTGCCACGGGCGGGAAGTCGACGTACACCTACTACCCGTCGGGGCAGGTGAAGACGGTCATCGAGGCCCGCGGCAATACGGCCGGCGCGGATCCGGCCAAGTACACCACCACCTTCACCTACGATCCGGCCGACCGGGTCCAGAGCGTCACCGACGCGCGCGGCAACAAGACCGCGTACGAATACGACCTGGCCGGGAACCTGAAGAAGGTCACCGACGCCAAGGCGCGGGTGACCTTTTACGAGTACGACAACGCGGGCCGGCCGATTAGGGTCACCGATCCGGCGGGCAAGACCACTGCGACTGAGTACGACGCGATGGGCCAGGTCACCTCGGTCACCGACCGCACCGGCGCGAAGACGACCTACGCCTACGACAAGGCCAGCCGTCAGATCGAGATGGTCACCGCGCGCGGCAACGCCACGGGCGCGACCAAGGCCGACTACACGTGGAAGTACGGGTACGACAAGGTCGGCAACCGCAAGACGGTCACCGACCCCAAGGGCAAGACCACCGCGTTCACCTGGAACGCGGACAACCGCCCGCTGACCACAACCAACCCGCTGGGCCTCACCCGCAAGGTCGAGTACGACGGTAGCGGCCGTGTCCTGCGCACCTATGACGGGCTCGGCTACGGCACCACGCTTGCCTACGACAGTGCAGGCCGCCTGGCCACCTCCACGACCGCCTACCGCGCTGCCACCACCTACGGCTACGACGCCGACGGCAACCTCACCTCTACGCTTTCCCCCCAGGGGGAACGCACCACCTATGGCTACGACGACGACAGCCGCCGCAGCAGCATGGTCGACCCGCGCGGCAATACGGCGGGTGCGGATCCGGCGAAGTACACGTGGAGTTACGGCTACGACCTCGCTGGGCGACCGACGTCGGTAACCGATCCGCTGGGGCAGTCCTCCACGACCGGGTACGACCCGGTGGGCAACATCGCCTTCGCTAAGGACGCCCGGGGCCAGCAGACCCTCTTCGGCTACGACGAACTCAACCGCCAGACTGAGGTCACCAACCCCGACGGCGGCGCCACCCTCACCGGCTACAACACGGCCGGACAACTGGAGACGATCACTAACGCCAACAAGCACGTCACCACCTACGGTTATGACGCCGAGGGCCGGGTGACGTCGGTGAAGAACCCGCTGGGCAAGACAGTCTCCTACGGCTACGACGCCGAGGGCCACCGTACGCAGGTGACCAACGCGCGCGGGCAGAAGATCACCACAACGATCGACGCCCTAAGCCTGCCCACCCAGGTCACCTACTCCGACGGCACCCCGACCGTCACCTACACCTACGACGACGCCAGCCGCATCAGCACCGTCACCGACGCCACAGGGACCCGCACCGCCGCATACGACAAGGCGAACCGCGTCACGAGCATCACCTCACCCGGCGCCGCAAACCCCTTCACCTACAGCTGGTACAACGACGCCACTCTCAAATCCCGGAGCTACCCCGACGGCCGTCGCACCGACTACACCTACGACAACAACAACCGGATCACGGAACAGATCGTCGACGGAAAGAAGACCAGCTACGGCTACGACCCCGCCGGCAACCCGACCTCCGTCACCCTGCCCACCACCACCGCCCGCAGCGAAACCCGCACCTACGACCAGGCGGGCCGCCTCGCGACCCTGACCACCCCCGCAGGGGCCCGCGCTTTCGGCTACGACGAGAACAACCGCCTCACCAGCGACACCCCCACAACGGGCACACCCACCCGCTACTCCTACGACAACACCGGACGCCTCGCCCGCACCTGCACCGACACATCCGCCACCTCGTGCCTGACCGGCACCGACGGCACCTCCTACGCCTACGACCCGGTCGGCAATCTCGCCACCACCAAGTCGCCCGCGAGTACCACTACCCGTACCTACGATGCCGCTGACCGGCTCACCGCGGCCACCACCGGCACCACCACGACGCCGTTCGCCTACGACGAGGACGGCAACCAGACCGGCGACGGCAACGAGACCTACACCTACGATCCCGTCGGCCGGATCAAGACCGCGAAGATCGCTGCCGACACCTATGCCTTCGGCTACGACTCCGACGGCAACCGCACCACCACCAGCAAAAACGGCACCCTGGCCAGCACCTCCCGCTGGGACATCAACAACCCCCTGCCGCAACTGGCCACTGACACCAGCGCGGCAGGCACCCTCCTCGCCGACTACCAGTACGACCCCGACGGCACGGCCCGCTCCATGAACCGCACCGCGGGCACCTACTACTTCACACAAGACCGGCAGAAGTCCGTCAGTACCGTCTATGACGCCGCTGGCACCGACAACTACCGCTACACCTACGACCCCTGGGGCCAGAGCACCGGCACCTCCACCATCACCGGCGGCCAGAGCAGCCCCTTCGGCTACACGGGCCAATACAAAGACCAGACCCTCCCTGACCGCCTCCAGCTCCGTGCCCGCTCGTACGACCCCACTCAGGGCCGATTCACCTCCACCGACCCCGTCCCCGCGCCCATCGGCAGCCCCAACAGCTCCGCCTACAACTACGCCAACAACGACCCCCTCAACCTCTCCGACCCCTCCGGCGCCTGCCCCATGTGCATCGGCGCGGGAATCGGAGCCGCCTTCGGCGCCGGCATCTACACCCTCACCCACCAAGGCGACTTCAACTGGCGCGACTTCGCCGTAGCCACCGGCACAGGCGCCGCCATCGGAGCCGGCGCAGCCTTCCTCGCCCCCGCCGGCGCCACGGTCGCCACCAGCCTCGGCCTCACCGGCGGTCGTGCCTTCGCAGGGGAAGCGCTGACCAACGCAGGTGTCGGCGCCGCCTATACCTGGGCCGTCAACACCGCCCAGTGCCTACCCACCACACCCGGAGACCTCCTCCTGGGCGCCGCTGCAGGATCTGGTGGTTCCCTCATAGGAGCTGGTTGGCAGAAGCTCCGCGGGCTCCTCCAGCCATCGGCACAAGTCCACACGATGGTCGGATACACATACAACATGGTCACCAACCCGGGACCGCTGGCTCAAATGCGCAACAATCCTGCCGCAAACTTCCGTAGCGGCCAGTACAATGCGTACACGCTCCCGGAAGATACGATCTTCTATCGGGGTGGCGATAGCAGCGGCAGTCATCTTGGGCAGTGGTTCACTCGTAACCCCCCGGCAGGTGAGATGGAAGTTCGTGTCGATTCAGCCGTTAAGCATATCTGGCAGGATGGCGCGGGTCGTATCACCGGCACGTCAGTCATCGACGCTGTCTACACTGTCAAGATCCCCGCTGGGACGACGGTCTACGGCGGCCCAGTGGCAACCCAGGGTGGCATGTATTCGGGGGGCGGATACCAGTACTTCATCCCTGAACCCTGGCTTATCGACGGCGTCGAATTCGTAGCGAAGGCGCAACTAAGGTGACGGAAATCGCAACAAAATACGGGCAGGCCGTTCAGGACCTTCGATGGGTCGTGCGCGAACTCGAAAACGAGGAAGACGGGCAGGCGCGGATCTGGCATTCTAATTTTCGCGAGCTCCTGGAAGCTGCCGAATCGCATCAGGATGACCCGCAGCGTGCACTGACGGCGATCCATGATGTCTTGGAATCGTTCTATCGTCCCGGCAGGAACCTCAGCGACTTCCATTTCTGGCGCGGAGACCAGGAATCAAATCGACGAAGGAACCGGGAGTGGAAGCTCCGAATGGATGCACTCTGGGAAGCGTAAGCACCTCTGGTGCGACAGTAAGGAGAGAGGTTAGAAACGGCTCATTGATTTTTATCCGTGGGTAAAGATCTAGCCTTCATCTTTCGTAACGGCCCGTCGGTTCTGGCGGGCCGTTACGGTCTACTGAAGGCGTATTCGAGATCGAACCTGCGCCCAGACGCCTGCCAGAGACGGTCGACATCCCCAGCCGTTGCATTGGTGCCGGGCCGCCAAAGCCGGATCGGCCGGGAGTTGCAGTCCAAGCGCAGGCGCTCAACCTGGAGACGGGTAACTGCGCCTTCGATGACGGGCAGTTGGCTTTCTGGTCGTCGGACCAGGCCGGGCGACGGACCAGCAGAGGGTGGAGCAGGTTGCGGGCCGGAGCCTCGGCGCACCCATAGTGCGTGGTGTCGGTCACTGTGGTGATCGCCGGGGCGGGCCAAGTGGCGGGATCCTCAAACTTGAACTCCGACCCGCGCTTGGGTTTGCGTGCTGAGATCCATGCGAGATGTGGATCTCACAGACTGCGGGTGGGACTTCAGCTCCCTGCTTCGGGTGGCCTTCCCGGTTGAGGGGCGTGGCACCACGTGAGCCGTGATGAGCAAAGGTGCTGACCCGAGCGCCTCCAGTTTTCCGCTGTAAGTCTCCACCAGCGCCAGCCACAGCCGACCTGCTGTCATCCCGTCTGCCGTCGACCCACACAGAGTGATAGCGGGGCAGGTTTCTGGGGCCCAGGTGGAGCGCCCTGCTGGACGAACGACCTGGGCCCCAGAAGCCTGGTCTGCTATGGCTTGCCTGGGTC
>NZ_JBSGXB010000129.1:0-13791 GCF_053609185.1 Streptomyces sp. NPDC054956
TTTGGGGGTCCAGCGTGATCGACTGTTATTTCGTCGTCGGCTGCGTCAGTTGTGTATATGTGACAGCCTCGGCGACCGGCGCGACGGCCTCGGCCACGGGGGCCTCGACCACGGCGGCCTGCGCGACGGCCTCGGCCACCGGGGCGGCGGCCTTGGCGGGGGCGGCCTTGCGGGGCGCGCGGGCACGCGGGGCGCTGGTACGGCGCTCGCGGACCGGCTCGCTCGGCGGGGCGATCTGGAAGTCCGGCTCCGGCTCCTTGACGAACGGGGCCAGGGGCTCCAGCGCGCCCGCGGGGGAGGGGGCGACGAAGGTGGCTGCCGGGGCGGCCGACCGGGTCCGGCGCCGACGCGGCCTGCGCGCCTCGTCGGCGGCCGGGGCCGGGACGGACGCGGCCGGGGCGGCGGGAGCCTCGGCGACCGGGGTCACCGCGGCGGCCGGGGCGGCCTGCGCGGTCACCGGGGCCAGGGCCTCGGAGCCCAGCTCCGAGCCACCGCGGGTCCGGCGGCGCTGGCGCGGCGTACGGGTCCGGGCGGGAGCCTCCTCGGCAGCGGCCGGGGCGGCGGCGCCGCGGCCGTCACGACCACGGTCACGACCGCCGTCGCGGCCACTGTCCCGGCCACCGTCGCGGCCGCCACGGCCACCGCGGCCGCCGGTCTCGCCCAGGTCCTCCAGGTTCTCGGCCTTCAGGCCGGCCCGCGTGCGCTCGGCGCGCGGCAGGATGCCCTTGGTGCCGGCCGGGATGTTCATTTCCTCGTACAGGTGCGGGGACGTGGAGTACGTCTCCACCGGGTCGTGGAAGTCCAGCTCCAGCGCCTTGTTGATCAGCTGCCAGCGCGGGATGTCGTCCCAGTCGACCAGGGTGACGGCGATGCCCTTGTTGCCCGCGCGGCCGGTGCGGCCCACGCGGTGCAGGAAGGTCTTCTCGTCCTCGGGGGTCTGGTAGTTGATGACGTGGGTGACACCCTCGACATCGATACCGCGCGCGGCGACGTCGGTGCAGACCAGCACGTCGACCTTGCCGTTGCGGAAGGCGCGCAGCGCCTGCTCGCGGGCGCCCTGGCCGAGGTCGCCGTGGACGGCGCCCGAGGCGAAGCCGCGCTTCTCCAGCTGCTCGGCGATGTCGGCCGCCGTGCGCTTGGTGCGGCAGAAGATCATGGCGAGTCCGCGGCCCTCGGCCTGCAGGATGCGGGAGACGAGCTCCGGCTTGTCCATGTTGTGCGCGCGGAAGACGTGCTGCGCGATGTTCGCCACCGTCACGCCCTCGCCCTCCGGCGAGGTGGCGCGGATGTGCGTCGGCTGCGTCATGTACCGGCGGGCCAGTCCGATGACCGCGCCCGGCATGGTCGCCGAGAACAGCATGGTCTGACGCTTCGGCGGCAGGTAGTTGATGATCTTCTCGACGTCGGGCAGGAAGCCCAGGTCGAGCATTTCGTCGGCCTCGTCCAGGACGAGGGCCTTGACCTTGGAAAGGTCGAGCTTCTTCTGTCCGGCCAGGTCGAGCAGGCGGCCCGGGGTGCCGACGATGACGTCGACGCCCTTCTTGAGGGCCTCGACCTGAGGCTCGTAGGCGCGGCCGCCGTATATGGCGAGGACGCGGACGTTGCGGACCTTGCCGGCGGTGAGCAGGTCGTTGGTGACCTGGGTGCACAGCTCGCGGGTCGGAACCACCACGAGGGCCTGCGGGGCGTCGGTCAGCTGCTCGGGCTTGGCCCGGCCGGCCTCGACGTCCGCGGGGACGACGACGCGCTCCAGCAGCGGAAGGCCGAAACCGAGCGTCTTGCCGGTACCGGTCTTGGCCTGGCCGATGACGTCCGTGCCGGAAAGGGCGACGGGGAGGGTCATCTCCTGGATCGGGAAGGGGGTCACAATGCCGACGGCCTCGAGGGCTTCGGCCGTCTCGGGAAAGATCCCGAGGTCTCGGAACGTAGTCAGGGTGCTGCCTCTTCTGTGAGACGCGGCGCGAGGCGGCGAGGGGGGTCGTACCGTGCCGGGCTTGCAGTACTTCAACGTACGTACGAAGCTGCGCGGGACCACGAGCCTTCGCTCAGGCGCTTTATGCCGCTGAGGGGGCCCCTCGTGGGACGCGGTACGCATGAACGTACGCATCACGCCGAGGGCGGTCGGGTGGAGCCGATCGGGCCACCGACCGGGCATCCTCATTCGGATGGCCCGCCGAGTGTTCGGCAGGCGCATTACCACTGTACCCCGGAATCTCGCAGCCGTGTCGGGTGAATTCACCAGGTAGGCGCGTTTACGTGGACTGAGCAGGTGGTTCGTGGTGCGTTTCGGCGAGCTATTGTGCGGAGCATGTCGACCGTTGAAAACGCATCGCCCGCCGACGAAAGCGCCCCCGCCGAGGCAGCCGGCATCGCCGCCCAGGACTGGGCCACGGCCTCCGCGTCGCCGCAGTACCGCGCCGCCGTGGTGGACCTCCTCGGGGCGCTCGCGTACGGCGAGCTCGCGGCCTTCGAACGCCTCGCGGAGGACGCGAAACTCGCGCCCACGCTCGGCGACAAGGCAGAGCTCGCGAAGATGGCCTCCGCCGAATTCCACCACTTCGAGCGGCTGCGCGACCGGCTCGCCGCGATCGACGTGGACCCCACCGCCGCGATGGAGCCCTTCGCGAAGGGCGTCGACGACTTCCACCGCCAGACCGCTCCCTCGGACTGGCTGGAAGGCCTGGTCAAGGCGTACGTCGGCGACTCGATCGCCAGTGACTTCTACCGCGAGGTGGCCACCCACCTCGACACCGACACCCGCGGGCTCGTCGTGAGCGTCCTCGACGACACCGGCCACGGCGGCTTCGCCGTCGAGAAGGTCCGCGCCGCGATCGAGGCCGACCCGCGCTGCGGCGGCCGGCTCGCGCTGTGGGCCCGCCGGCTGATGGGCGAGGCGCTCTCGCAGGCCCAGCGCGTGGTCGCCGAGCGCGACGCGCTCTCCACCATGCTCGTCGGCGGCGTCGACGGGATGGCGGCCGGCTTCGACCTCGCGGCCGTCGGAGAGATGTTCACCCGGATCACCAAGGCGCACACCAAGCGCATGGCGGCCCTGGGCCTCGCGGCCTAGGCGACACCACCCCCGACGTACGTCGGCCCCTGCCCGGGAGATTCCGGGCAGGGGCCGACGTACGTCAGGGGTCGTTCGGGGGGGCCGGTGGGCGGTCCTTCAGGGGTTCGGCCGGTCAGCCCCGCGTCGGGACCGAAAACGGAGTCCGGGGGGACGGCCTCCCGGTGCGCTGGACGGGCCGCAGCAGCAGCGACAGGACCACCGCGGAGACCAGTACGCCGCCGGTGAACGTCGCGAGCAGGGTGTTGTGCCCGGGGCCCAGCGAGGTGTGCGTCAGATACGCCCCGAAGAGCGCGCCCGCCACCCCGCTCACCAGCACCGTCCGCGGGGAGGGCAGCCGCCGGGCGAACACTCGGACCGCCGCCCCGGACAGGGCGAGGCCCAGGAGAGCGGAGCCAAGCGCCTCGATCAGCAGCATGGTGGTTCCTCCCAGAGTGACGGGGGCGGGCCGGGGTGTTGTCCCAGTGCGGTCCTACCCGAAGCGGAGGACATGGAAACGGCCCGGTGGAGTCATCCACCGGGCCGTTCCGACGATGTGCGGTGCTCTGCTCAGAGCGCTCCGAAACCGACCTTGCGCACGCTGGGCTCGCCCAGGTCGACGTACGACAGGCGGTCGGACGGCACGAGGACCTTGCGGCCCTTGATGTCCGTGAGGCTCAGCAGCGGCGCAGAGCCGGACAGGGCGGCGGTGACGATGGCCTCCAGCTCCTCGGCGCTCTGGTCGCTCTCGAGCACGATCTCCCGGGGTGCGTGCTGCACGCCGATCTTGACCTCCACGGCCTTGTCCCTCCGACGGTCCGGTTCGCGCGATCAGCCGCGCCGTTACCCGGTCCACATTAGCCCGGAGAGGCGACGTGTCCGCCGCGCGGCGGACACGCTCGCAGCGAACAGCCGCCGGTCAGTGGCGACTCACCGGCCGGTCAGCAGCCCGTCGCCGCGTCTCAGACGTCCGTCGGGTGCAGCGGGAAACCGGCGATTCCGCGCCACGCCAGGGAGGTCAGCAGCCCCACCGCGGTGTCGCGCGCGACCGGGCTCTCGCTGGACAGCCAGTACCGGGCCACGACCTGTGACACGCCGCCCAGGCCCACGGCCAGCAGCATCGACTCGTCCTTCGACAGGCCCGTGTCCTCCGCGATGACGTCCGAGATGGCCTCGGCGCACTGCAGCGAGACGCGGTCGACGCGCTCGCGCACCGCCGGCTCGTTCGTCAGGTCCGACTCGAAGACCAGCCGGAACGCGCCGCCCTCGTCCTCCACGTAGGCGAAGTAGGCGTCCATGGTGGCGGCGACGCGCATCTTGTTGTCGTTCGTCGACGCCAGCGCCGTGCGCACGGCGAGCAGCAGGGCCTCGCAGTGCTGGTCCAGCAGCGCCAGGTAGAGGTCCAGCTTTCCGGGGAAGTGCTGGTACAGCACCGGCTTGCTGACTCCGGCGCGCTCCGCGATGTCGTCCATGGCCGCGGCGTGGTAACCCTGCGCGACGAAGACCTCCTGGGCCGCGCCCAGGAGCTGGTTGCGCCGGGCCCGGCGCGGAAGTCGCGTGCCCCGCGGACGCGCTGCCTCGGTCTGCTCGATGGCTGTCACGCCGCCTCCCACTTTCTCTAGAACACAGTGCGCCTTGCGCCGCGCCGCCATCGTACTTTTCGGTAACCGAATCTGGAGGGTTCAAGCCGAGTTTTCTCGCGGTACGGACCGCCGGTTACCCACCGGAGATGCTGGTCAGCGGTGCCCGGCGGCGGCTCGGTGGCGGCTCAGCGGTAGTCGTCCTCGTCCAAGGCCACCACCCTGGCCTGCTCCACGGCGTCCCCGTCGGCGGCTTCGCCGGCCCCCACATCGGTCAGCGGGTCGTCCTCGCGCGGGTTCAACTCCGCGTGCTGCTCCGCCGCGTCCGCCTCGGGGGCCTCCGGGTCGAGGGATTCCCGCAGCTCTGCCTGGAAGGTTTCCGGTTCCGCAGGGTCGACGGTCATGGGACTCCCCTTTCCATACCTATGAGCCTAGGAGGATCGCGGATACCCCGCTACGCGGCCCGGCAAGCATCTGTGACGGCGAACACAAGAGGGCCCGCGTGATCGTCTCGTAACATTGGCCCCATGTCTTCGACCGAGCTGCCGGGTGTACGGTCCACCGCCGCGTCGTCTTCCCAGGTGGGAGCCGTGCGGGTGGCCGAGGGGGAGCAGCTGCGCACCGACCGGCTGCCCGGGCTGGAAATGAACGTCCGGGTCCGCCCGCCGGTCCGCGCCGGCCTGCCGCCCGCACTCTTCGTACACGGGCTCGGGGGGTCCTCGCAGAACTGGTCCTCGCTCATGGAGCGGCTCGCCGACTCCGTCGACGGGGAGGCCCTCGACCTGCCCGGCTTCGGCTGGTCCCCGCCGCCCGAGGACCGGGACTACTCCGTCACCGGGCTCGCACGCTCCGTCATCCGGCACCTGGACGCCGCCGGCCGCGGCCCGGTCCACCTGTTCGGCAACTCCCTCGGCGGAGCCGTCTGCACGCGGGTCGCGGCCGTCCGGCCCGACCTGGTGCGCACCCTGACGCTGGTGTCCCCGGCCCTGCCTGAACTGCGCGTGCAGAAGTCGGCCGTGCCGACCGCGCTGCTCGCCGTACCCGGCATGGCCGGTCTCCTCGACCGCCTCACCCGCGGCATGAGCGCCGAGCAGCGCACCCGGGGGGTGACGGACCTCTGTTACGGCGATCCCTCACGGGTGACGCCCGAGGCGTTCGAAGCGGCCGTCGAGGAGATGGAACGCCGGCTCGCGCTGCCGTACTTCTGGGACGCCATGACCCGCTCCGCCCGCGGCATCGTCGACGCCTACACCCTCGGTGGGCAGCACGGACTGTGGCGCCAGGCGCAGCGGGTGCTCGCTCCGACGCTCCTGGTCTACGGTGGCCGGGACCAACTGGTCTCGTACCGTATGGCGCGCAAGGCCGCGGCGGCCTTCCGGGGTTCGCGGCTGCTGTGTCTGCCCGAGGCCGGTCACGTGGCGATGATGGAGTACCCCGAGGTGGTCGCGGCCGCCTTCCGGGAACTGCTGGAGGACGCGGGCGACGTGCGTGACACCGAACCGGTCCCCCACGCGGATGCGGACACCGACGAAGACGGCAAGGGCTGAGGACCGTGGGACGACATAGTCGCAAGGAGCCGGCTCCGGCTCCCGGCCCAGGCCATCCGGAACCGGTCGCGCGGCCGGCCGCCGCGCCCGCCCCGGCCGCGGCCCCCCGTGCGTGGGCCGAACCCACCGTCACCCACCAGGGCTACGTGCCCGCGCCCCGGACCGAGCAGGTGCCCGGCGCGCGCGGCGGCCACCCGGAGCAGTACGAGGCCGGCGGCGGCTGGGGCGGCGCGGGCGTCCGGTCCGGTTACGGGGCCGGCCCCGCGACCGGTTCCACCCCCGTGTACGCGTCCCCGGCACAGGCACAGGCACAGGCACAGGCGCAGGCGCCGGCCGCATCCGTGTACGGGGACTGGCGCGGGGCGCCGCGCACCCGGCCCGCGTCCGCCGGCGGGTACGCCCCCGCACCGGTGCGCGAGAGCGACATCCAGGCCTTCGACACCCCGGCCTTCGGCACGCCCGCCGTCGGCTTCCCGCGGGTCGACCTGGACGAGCCGGTCACCTCCACGGGTGCGCACCGCCGCGTCACCCTCCCGGTCCCCGAGGACGCCCGCACCGCCACCGGTTCGCACCGGCGGGTCTCCGTGCCCGAGGACGGGTTCACCTCGACGGGTTCCCGCGCCCGCGTCTCCGTCCCCGAGGACGCCCGCACCGCGACGGGCTCCCACCGCCGGGTCTCCGTGCCCGAGGACGGGTTCACCTCGACGGGCTCGCACCGCCGGATCCCCGGACCCCGTACGCCGGTGGCCCCCGCCGCCGTTCCGGAGCAGCGGCCCGGCTCCGGCCGGGGCCTGAAGGTCCGCACCTACACCGGCATGGCCGCCGCGGCCGTCACCACGGTGCTCGCCGTCGTCGTCGCGGGCCAGGTGGCCTCCGAGGGGGACGGCGGCAAGACCTCGGCGCGCGCCTCCGACGACGCCAACAGCCACACCGCCCAGGGCAGCTCCCCCGTCTCCCGCTCCGACGGCCGGCCGACGCCGACGGCCCCCGGCGCCGCCCAGGCCGCGCCGGAGCTCTCGTACGAGCAGAAGATGGCGCAGCAGCTGCCGATCGACGAGAAGCTGAAGGGGCCGGGCACCTTCGACACCGTGCCCGGGCTGGCTCCGGCGCCCGGCAAGGGCCGCAAGGTCCGCTACCGGGTCGACGTGGAGCAGGGTCTCGGCCTGGACGCGCAGCTGTTCGCCGAGGCCGTCCACCGCACCCTGAACGACGACCGCAGCTGGGCGCACGGCGGCGCGATGACCTTCGAGCGGGTGCCGGGCGGCGAGGCCGACTTCGTGATCACGCTCGCGAGCCCCGGGACCACCGGGGTCTGGTGCAAGAAGTCCGGGCTCGACACCACCGTCGACAACGTCTCCTGCGACTCCGCCTCGACCGACCGCGTGATGATCAACGCGTACCGCTGGGCGCAGGGCTCGACGACGTACGGCGCGGGCGAGATGTTCGCCTACCGCCAGATGCTGATCAACCACGAGGTCGGCCACCGGCTCGGCCACGGGCACGTGAGCTGCCAGACGCCCGGCGCGCTCGCGCCGATCATGCAGCAGCAGACGAAGTCCCTGGACATCAACGGAATCCAGTGCAAGGCCAACCCCTGGGTATTTCCCGGCAGTTGACGTACCGCGTTGACAAGCTGTCCGATGGTCGGTAATTGTTCTCCGCATGTCGCACCGTCACACCCTCGCCGCGAGCGCCGCCATTGAGCTGGCGCTCCTCGGTGTGACCGCGCACAGCGTGGCCGACATCTTCTGTCGCTGACGCCTCCCCGAGCGCGCGCGACCTCCTTCCTTTCCGTCGTTCCGCCGCGCCCGGGGCCCTTGCGCCCGCAGGCGCGGCATCTTCCGTTGTTCCGTCGGCACGCCGCCGACCGCACCGACGTCGACCGCTGCCCTCGCGTGGCCTTTTCCGCATCCCGTTCCACGCCGAGAGGTCTCTCCCGCCATGCCCCGTCAGTCCCAGATATCGCGCCGCGTAGCCGCTGCCGCCGCCGTCAGCCTCGTACTGGCCGGAGGCGTCGCCGCCTGCGGGCCCAAGGGCGGCGCGGACAAGGCCGCGGACACGTCCGGCGCCGCGGGCGCCGGCGCCGCTCCGCAGAAGGGCGGCACGCTCACCGTCCTCAACAACGAGCCGCAGAACGACTTCGACCCCGCCCGGCTCTACACCTCCGGCGGCGGCAACGTCCCCTCGCTCGTCTTCCGCACGCTGACCACCCGCAACCGCGAGGCCGGCCCGGCCGGCGCCAAGGTGGTGCCCGACCTGGCCACCGACCTCGGCAAGCCCAACGCCGATGCCACGGAGTGGACGTACACGCTCAAGGACGGGCTGAAGTACGAGGACGGCTCGCCGATCACCACCGCCGACATCAAGTACGGCATCGAGCGGTCCTTCGCCGCCGAGCTGTCGGGCGGGGCCCCGTACCTGCGCGACTGGCTGGTCGGCGGGGAGGCGTACGAGGGCCCGTACAAGGACGGCGGGAAGGGGCTCGACTCGATCGTGGTGCCCGACGCGAAGACGATCACCTTCAAACTCCGCAAGCCCGAGGGGGAGTTCCCCTTCCTCGCCACGCAGACGCAGTTCGCGCCCGTGCCCAAGGCCAAGGACACCGGAGTCAAGTACGAGGAGCACCCGGTCTCCTCCGGGCCGTACAAGGTCGTCAAGAACGAGAACGACGGCGAACACCTCACCCTGGAACGCAACGAGAACTGGGACGAGAAGACCGACGCGGAGCGCAAGGCCTACCCGGACAAGATCGACGTCCGGTCCGGGCTCGACGCGGCGGTCATCAACCAGCGGCTGTCCACCAGCTCCGGCGCCGACGCGGCCGCCGTGACCACCGACACCAACCTCGGCCCCGCCGAACTGGCGCAGATCGGCGACAACAAGGAGCTCGGCGGGCGGGTCGGCACCGGGCACTTCGGCTACGTCAACTACCTGGCCTTCAACCCGAAGGTCGCCCCCTTCGACAACCCGAAGGTCCGCCAGGCCATCTCCTACGCGATCAACCGCACCAGCGTCATCAACGCCGCCGGCGGCTCCGCGCTCGCCGAGCCGGCCACCACCTTCCTGCCCGAGCAGGAGGCCTTCGGCTTCACGAAGTACGACCACTTCCCGGCGGGCAGGACCGGGGACCCCGCCAAGGCCAAGGAACTGCTGGCCGAGGCCGGCTACAAGGACGGGCTGAGCATCACCCTCACCCACTCCACCGCGCAGAACCGGCAGACCAGCCCCGAGGTCGCCACCGCCGTGCAGCAGGCGCTCGCCGCCGCCGGAATCACCGTCAAGCTGGAGGGCCTGGAGAACAACGCGTTCAACGAGAAGCGCTGGGACGCCAAGAACACCCCCGGCTTCTTCCTCTCCCGCTGGGGCGCCGACTGGCCGTCCGGCGCACCCTTCCTCGCGCCGATCTTCGACGGCCGGCAGATCGTCACCAACGGCTCGAACTACAACCACGCACAGCTGAACGACCCGGCGGTCAACACCGAGATCGACGAGATCGCCAAGCTGACCGACCTCGCGGCGGCCGGCAAGCGCTGGGGCGCCCTCGACAAGAAGATCGGTGAGCAGGCCCTCGACGTGCCGCTGTTCCACCCGGTCTACAAGCGGCTCGTCGGCAAGGACGTCAAGAACGTCGTCATCAGCGACTGGACCGGCGTCCTCGACATCTCGCAGGTCGCGGTCAAGTGACGCTCCTCGCCCAGCAGTCGGCGTCCGGTCCCGGGATCAGCGTCCCGGGGCCGGGGGCCGGGCGGCAGGTCTGGCGGCGGCTGAAAGCACGGCCCTCGGCCGTGGCGGCCGCCGCCGTCCTGGCGCTCCTCGTCCTCCTCGCCCTCGCCGCGCCGCTGCTCGCGCAGCTCGCCGGCCAGGACCCGAACACCTACCACGACGAACTCGTGGACTCCGCGCGCGGCGGCGTCCCGCTCGGCTCCTTCGGCGGGATCTCCGCCGAACACTGGCTCGGCGTGGAACCGGGCACCGGGCGCGACCTGTTCACCCGGCTGCTCCACGGCGCCCGGATCTCGCTGCTCGTCGCGCTCGGCGCCACCGTCGTACAGGTCCTCCTCGGCGTCGCCGCGGGACTCGCCGCCGCGCTCGGCAACCGCTTCGTCGGGCAGTTCATCGGCCGGATCACCGACGTGATGATCGCCCTGCCCATGCTCGTGCTCGCCATCGCGCTGACCGCCGTCGTCCCGCCCGACTTCCCCCGGCCGCTGCTGCTCGTCCTGGTCATCGGACTGCTCGACTGGGGCGCCGTCGCCCGGATGGTGCGCGCCCAGACCCTCACCCTGAGCGGCCTGGACTTCGTCGAGTCCGCCAGGCTGTCCGGCAGCGGCACGCTGCGCATCGCACGCCGCGAACTGCTGCCCTCGCTGGCCGCGCCCGTCATCACGCTCGCCGCGATCAAGGTCCCCACCAACATGGTGATCGAGGCCTCGCTGTCCTTCCTCGGCGTCGGCGTGAAGCCGCCCACCCCGTCCTGGGGGCAGATGCTCTCCAGCGCGCAGACCTGGTTCCGCGCCGACCCCACCTACGTCCTGCTCCCCGCCGGGCTGCTGTTCGTCACCGTGCTGGCCTTCACGGTCCTCGGCGACGGAGTCCGCACGGCCCTCGACCCGCGCGAGGGCTCGCGCCTGCGGGTGGGCACCAGAAAGGAGCGCAAGGCGTGACCCTCTTCGCGCTCAAACGGATCGGCGGGGCACTGCTGGTCCTGCTCGCCCTGTCCGTGGCCGTCTACGCCCTCTTCTACGTCGCCCCCGGCGACCCCGCCCGCCTCGCCTGCGGGGAGCGGTGCAACCCGGCGCAGATCGCCCAGGTCCGCGAACAGCTCGGGCTCAACGACTCCGTACTCGTGCAGTACCTGCACTTCCTCCAGGGCGTACTGGTCGGCCGGGACTACTCCGGCGGCGCCGGGCTGGTCCTGCGCTGCGACGCGCCCTGCCTCGGGTTCTCGTACCAGACCGACCAGCAGGTCACCGAGCTGCTCCTGGCGCGCCTGCCCGCGACCCTGTCGCTGGCGCTGGGCGCGCTGGTGATCTGGCTCGTGATCGGCGTCGGCACCGGACTGCTCTCCGCGCTCCGCCGGGGCGGGTTCACCGAGCGGGCGCTGACCGTGCTCACCCTCGCCGCCACCGGGACCCCCGTCTTCATCCTCGGACTGCTGCTGCTCATGGCCGTCTGCGCCTACCTCCAGTGGCTGCCCTTCCCGACGTACGTGCCGATCGGCGAGGACCCGGAGCAGTGGGCCTGGAACCTGCTGCTGCCCTGGCTCACGCTCGGCTTCTTCGAAAGCGCCAAGTACGCCCGGATCACGCGAAGTTCCACGCTGGAGACGCTCGCCGAGGACCACATCCGCACCTTCCGCGCCTACGGGGTGGGGGAGCGGGCCATCGTGACCCGGCACGCGGTGCGCGGGGCGGTGGCCCCGGTGATCGCGCTCAGCGCGGTGGACTTCGGCACGATGATCGGCGGCGCCGTGCTGACCGAGTCGCTGTTCGGCATCCCCGGACTCGGCAAGACGCTGATCGACGGAGTGCGGGTGGTGGACCTGCCCGTCGTGGTGGGCGTCGTCCTCGCCATCGGCACGGCCGTCGTGGTCGCGGGCGCCGTCGCCGACCTGCTGTACGCCGTCGCGGACCGAAGGGTGGCCCTGGCATGAGCGCCGAACCGCTGGTGGAAGTGACCGGCCTCGAGGTCGACTTCCCGGTCGGCGGGCCCGGGGAGTTCCTCCGGGCCGTCGACGGGATCTCCTTCACCCTGGAACAGGGCCGGGCGCTCGGCCTCGTCGGGGAGTCCGGAAGCGGCAAGTCGACCGTCGCCGCAGCCTTGTTGGGGCTCCATCAGGGCACCGGCGCCCGGCTCGGCGGATCGGTCCGCGTCGGCGGCACCGATGTCGGCGCGGCCTCTCCGGCCGAGCTGCGCGCACTGCGCGGAGCCGTGGCCGCGATGGTGTTCCAGGACCCGCTCAGCTCCCTGGACCCGTACTACGCGATCGGCGACCAGATCGCCGAGGTGTACCGGATCCACACCGACGCCTCGCGGCGCGCGGCGCGGGCCCGGGCGGTGGAGGTCCTGGACCGGGTGGGCATCCCCGACGCCGTACGCCGCTCCCGGGCGCGCCCGCACGAGTTCAGCGGCGGCATGCGGCAACGGGCGCTGATCGCGATGGCGCTGGCGTGCGAGCCGCGGCTGCTGATCGCGGACGAGCCGACGACCGCGCTGGACGTCACCGTCCAGGCGCAGATCCTCGACCTGCTGCACGGGCTGCGCGAGGAGCGCGGGCTGGGGTTGCTGCTGGTCACGCACGACGTGGGTGTGGCGGCGGAGAGCGTGGACGCGCTGCTGGTCATGAGGGGTGGCTCTGCGGTGGAGTCGGGGGCGGTGGGTTCCGTCCTGTCCGCGCCGGCGCATGCGTACACCAAGGCCCTGCTGGCGGCCGTGCCGAGGCTGGACGCGCCGCGGGTGCCCCGGCCGGGGGCCTCCCGGGCGCTGCCCCGACCCGCGCCTCAAACGCCGGCGGGGCTGGATGGGCCCGTGGGGCTGGGTGGGCCGGCGGGGCTGGGTGGGTCCGCGGGGCCGGAACTGGCCGATGCGCCCGTTGTCGAGGCGTTCGCGTTGCGGAAGGTGTTCGGGCGGGGGAAGCGGCGGGTGGCTGCCGTGGACGGGGTGTCGCTCGCCGTGCGGGCCGGGGAGACGCTCGGGATCGTGGGGGAGAGCGGCAGCGGCAAGAGCACGCTCGGGCGGATGCTCGTCGGCCTGCTGGAGCCCGGCTCCGGGCAGGTGCGGCACGACGGCCGGGAGGTGCGGGGCGTGGCCCCGGGCGTGCAGATGGTCTTCCAGGACCCGGTGTCCTCGCTCAACCCGCGCCGCTCCATCGGGGAGTCCATCGCCGATCCGCTGCGCGCGGCCGGCGAGCGCGACGGGTCCGCGATCCGCGCGCGGGTGGGCGAGCTGCTGGTCCGCGTCGGGCTGGAGGAGGCGCACTACGACCGCTACCCGCACGAGTTCAGCGGCGGCCAGCGCCAGCGCGTCGGCATCGCCCGCGCGCTGGCCCCCCGGCCCCGGCTGATCGTCTGCGACGAGCCCGTCTCCGCCCTCGACGTGACCACGCAGGCGCAGGTCACCGCCCTGCTGGCCGAGCTCCAGCGGGAGCTCGGTATCGCGCTGGTCTTCATCGCGCACGACCTCGCGGTGGTGCGTCAGGTCAGCGACCGGGTGGTGGTCATGCGGAGCGGGGCGATCGTGGAGGAGGGCCCGGTCGACGAGGTCTACGACCGGCCGGAGCACGCCTACACCCGGCAGTTGCTGGCCGCCGTCCCCTCGCTGGATCCGGCGCTGGCCGCCGAGCGCCGCCTCGGCCGCCGGAGGCTCGCCGCACCGCGTACGGACACGGGGCTGGGCAGGGTGCTTGCAGGTTCCCAATAGTTCTTAGCGTGCTCGAACGCGAACCGTACGGGAAAGTTACGACTCTTCACCCCTTCCGGTGGCGGGGCGGGCCACCCGGCGGCCCGCCCGCGGGCTATAAGCGGGTGTTGGTTTCGGGGGGGGGCCGGGCCCCCGGGGGGCCCCCGCGAGCGCGGGTCGGGGGGGGCCCGCGGGCGGGTAGGGCAGAGCCCCCGAGGTG